>JAEZBP010000016.1 GCA_023427125.1 Pseudomonadota bacterium
GACGAGCACCGCGCGCTCGTCCGGCGCGCACGCCGGCAGGATCGAGCCGAGCTGGTCGAGCCGGTCCGAGGTCCCGACGAGCACCAGCACGGAGTGATCGGTCAGCATCGCGTTGGCGCGCGCCGGCAACAGCCGCCCGCGCTCCCAGTACGCGACCGCGCTGAGCCCGGTGCGCTCGCGCAGGCGGCTGTCCCGGATCGTCGCGCCGACGAGGCCGGCGTCACGCGCGGGCAGCTCGGCGATGGCGAGGCCGCGGAAGGTCCCCACCCGATGAGCGCCGGCCTCGCCCGCGCGGACCCGCGCCACGAGCTGCTCGCCCAGCCGGTGCTTGAGGGGGATCACGTGCGTGGCGCCGCTCAGCACCAGGATGTCGATGGCGTCCTTGTCCTCGACGAACGCCGCGATCGGGACCTCGGGCGCGCGCTCGCGCACCGTCAGCGTGATGTTCGTGTTGGTCGCGTCGTCGGCGTTGGCCACCACGAGCCGTGCCTCCGTCACGCGGGCCCGCGTGTAGGTCTCCGCGGCGTCGCGCTCACCGCGGATCACGGCGATCTTCCGGCTGTGGAGCGCCCGCGCGCGCGCCGGATCGGGCTCGATGACGACGTAGGGGATGCCCTGCATCCGGAGGCGCTCCACGATCTCGCTCGCCACCGCCGTGTAGCTGCACAGGATGACGTGATCGCGAGTCCCCTCGGGCAGCTCGCGCGGCGCGCTCGCGCGCAGCTGCGCCTCGAGCCAGGGCGCGTAGAAGTAACGGATGAACGCGAACGGGAGAACGATCAGCAGGAGCACGATCCCGCTGATCAAGACGAGCAAGCTGAACGCGCGCCCGAGGTCGGAGTGGAAGGTGATGTCGCCGAAGCCCAGCGTGCTCATCACCGTGAGCGTCCAGTAGACGCCGGTGATCCACGAGTGCTGCTGCCCCTCGTAGGCCATGATGAAGTGGAACATCACCGAGAAGGCGAGGACGCACGCCACCAGCATCACGACGTAGCCGCGCAGCGCGCGCACGTTCTGGCGCATCTCCGGCTGAAGGAGCGTGGCCAAGAGCTGCGAGGCCAGGAACTTCACCACCAGGATAGGAAGCACGCGCGCCCGACGGCGCCAGCGGCACCGCGCGGCTGGGAAGCCGTCGACGCGGGGTTACCGATGAGAGTGGGCCCCCGAGGCCGAGGTGGAGGCGATGGCGAGTGTGGCGCGCCTCGTGGTGCGGATGAGCGCGATGGGGGCCGCCTCGTCTATGGCGCTCGGCGCCGCGGCGCAGGTCCCTCCGACAGAGAGCCCCGAGAGCGTCCCGCGCGCGGAGGAGTCGGCGCTCGACCTCACGACGCCGCGCCGCGCCGTGACCGCCTTCCTCGAGAGCGCGCGCCGCGGCGAGTGGGGCTCCGCCGCGCTGGTCCTCGACCTGAGCGAGATCTCGAGCAAGGAGCGGCCGAGGATCGGAGCCGAGGCCGCGCAGCACCTCGAGATCGTCCTCAGCGGGACGGAGCTCGACCCGACGTCGCTCCCCGACGAGCCCCTGCCCGGCGGCGAGCACGCCCTCGAGCTCGCGCGCGTCCCGGGCATCGAGCAGGGCGTGATCCTGCGGCGCGTGCCCACCGGCGGTGAGCCGGCGTGGAAGCTCTCGTCCTCGACCGTACGCGCGGCCGAGCGCATGGCCGATCGGATCGACCGCGGGCCGATCGGCAACCTGACCCCCGAGTGGCTCCGCGAGCCGCGGGTGCTCGCGCTCGAGCCGTGGCAGTGGCTGGCGATCCTCGTGGCGGTGTTGCTCTCACTCGCCGGCGCATGGATCGTCGGCCGCGCCGCCTCCGCGCTCGGGACCTGGCTCATCCGCCGGCGCCACCGCCCGCAGCTCGGGCGGCTCCTCGAGCGCCTGCGGCTCCCCGTGCGCGCCGCGCTCTTCCTCGGCTTCCTCGGCGTGCTCGCGATCTTCATCCGACCCTCGCAGCCCGCGCTGGAGGTCTTCACGCGGCTCTACCAGGCTGCCTGGTGGCTGACGATCGGCTGGGCGTTCTGGCGCGGCGTCGACTTCGCCGCCGAGCGCATCGAGGAGCGCGCCGCGACCCAACAAGACTGGCGCGCGCGCGGGGTGCGGACGCGCGCGGTCGTCATCCGGCGCGTGCTCCACGCGACCGGCGCGGTGATCGTGATCGCCGTGCTGCTGCTGCAGTTCGACGCGGTCCGCCAGCTCGGCGTCTCGCTCTTGGCCTCGGCCGGCGTGGCCGGCATCGTGCTCGGCATCGCAGCGCAGCGCACGCTCGGCAACGCGCTCGCCGGCATCCAGCTCTCGTTCACGCAGCCGCTGCGCGTCGGCGATCAGATCCTCATCGAAGGCGAGCTCGGCACCGTCGAGGAGATCAACCTCAGCTATGTGGTCCTCCGGCTCTGGGATCACCGCAACCTCATCCTCCCGATCCCGCGCCTGCTCGACACGCCCTTCGAGAACTGGACTCGCCTCGGCACCGATCTGATCGGCACCGTCCTCGTGCGCGTCGACTTCGCGACGCCGATCGCGCGGGTGCGCTCGGAGGTCGAGCGCTTCGTCTCCTCGCACCCGCTCTTCGACGGCGCGACGGTGGCCCTGCAGGTCCTCGAGGTCGAGGAGCGAACGGTGACGCTGCGCGTGCTCGTCAGCGCGGCCGACGCCTCGAGGCTCTTCACGCTCCGCTGCGACGTGCGCGAGTTCATCGTCGGCCTGCTCCAGCGGCTCGATGGTGGTCGCTACCTGCCGCGCCTGCGGCTCGAAGGCGGCGCGGAGGTGCCGCGCGAGCGGCGGGCCCACGATGGGCGGCGCTGAGGCTCGCGGACGCGCCGAGGCGCAATAACGCCACACTTTTCGCAGGATCGCCCCAACCTCACAGGCATTCCGTCGACCCGCACGGAGATTTCGTCGACCCGCACGGAGATTTCGTCGACCCGCACCGACATTTTGTCCAACCGCACCGCCATTCTGTCAAGACGCACCACCGTGTTGTCCGACTGCTCGTAGCGGGGAGCGACCCGCGGGCGGACATGGTGGGCGCCCCGAGGTGGGGACGCGGCGGCACGAAACGCGCTTCGCTCGGAAGGTGCGATGGCCTCGGAGCGGTCGGAGGTGCGCGGGGCGGCGCGCACCGTGGTGCTGGGCGCTGCGGGGCTGGTCGTCGCTTACCTGCTGCTGCGGCCGCTCGTCGGCTACGTGTCGGTGGTGGCCACGGGCCTCTTGCTCGCGGTCGCGCTCTGGGCGTTGGCGCGCACGCTGGCGAGGTGGACGCACATCCCCTACCGCGCCGCGGTCGTGGGCGTGATCCTCGCGCTGCTCGGGCTCCTGACCGCGCTGATCGCGTGGACCGGGCCGCTCTTGGCCGAGCAGTTCGCGGAGCTCGAGGACGCGGTGAAGCGCGGCGTCACCAACGCGCGCGCGTGGTTCGAAGAGAGCGCCGTCGGCCGCGACGTCATGGCGCGCGCCGGCCCGATCGTGTCCGCGCTCCGCGGCGACGGCGGCGCGGGCAACATGATCGGCGGCGTGGCCTCCGGCGTCTTCACGGCCCTCGAGGTGCTCACGAGCGCGGCCGTCGCGATCCTCCTCGGCGTGTTCGTCGCGATCAACCCGCGGCTCTACGCGACCGGCGCGCTGCGCCTGGTCCCGCCGGCGCGTCGGGCGCGGATGCTCGAGGTGCTCACCGCGTCGATCTCGACGCTGCGGACCTGGCTCGCGGCGCGGCTCTTGTTGATGGTGATCATCGGCGTCGCGTTCGGCACCGCGCTGGCGATCCTCGAGGTGCCGCTCGCGCTGCCGCTCGGAGTGCTGACGGGCGCGCTGGCGTTCATCCCTTACGTCGGCGCCGCGCTCTCCGCGCTGCCCGCCCTCGCCGTCGCGTTCGTGGAGGGCCCTCGCAAGGCGCTCGAGGTGCTGGTGGCCTACCTCGTCATCCAGTTCGCCGAGAGCTACCTGCTCGATCCCCTCGTCGAGGCGCGCGCGGTGCGCCTGGCGCCGGCGCTCGTGCTGATCGCGCAGGTGTTCGCGGTGGTCTGGTTCGGTCCGATCGGCGTGCTCTACGCGACGCCGATGCTCGTCGTGATCGTGGTCGCGGTGCGCATGCTCTACCTCGAGGACCACCTCGGCGAGCCGGCGCCCGAGCCGCGCCCCAAGAAGCGCCTCCGCTGGCCTTCCTCCCTCCGCGAGCTCCTCCGCCTCAAGGGCAAGTCTCGACCGGCGAGAGCGTGATCGTGAAGACCGCGCCGTTGTACTCGGTGAGGTGGATCTGGTTTCCGCTCGCCGTGACGCGCACGAAGTAGCCGGGGAAGCAGCCATAGTCGCCGCAGTTGTCGGGGGCCGAGCCGCCGCCGGAGGCGGTCGCGCCGGAGAGGGCGATCGAGCCGGTCGCCCCATCGAAGCCGACGAAGTCGAGGCGGTCGCCGGCCCCCGTGATGCCGCGTATGTAGTACATCGCGGTGAAGGATCCCGAGGCCATCGCCCCGCCGCCGAGCGTGATGGTCCCGCTTCCGTCGGTGCCACCCGAGGTGAACGTGAGCGCGGTGCCCGAGCCGCTCACCGTGAGGAACCACGTGGTGCTCATCGCGCCGAACGCGCCCGAGGCCGTCGGGCTCGTGCTCGTGCACGCGCTGCACGTCCCGGCGCGGCACATCAGCCCGCCGCCGCCGCACACCCCGCCCGCGCAGCACGGCTCGCCCGCGCACCCGCAGGCGGGAGGGCACGCGATGCCGGTTCCGTCGCAGGTCTCCTCGCGGTCGCCGCTGCACGCCGCGGGGC
>JAEZBP010001180.1 GCA_023427125.1 Pseudomonadota bacterium
AGAACACGCTCGTGAAGGCGCGCGACCGGATGAAGGTCAAGGGCGAGCGGATCCACCTGGCCTGAGGGAAGGAGAATCGACGGGATGTTCCCTGCGACGACGAATGGTGGTGGCGTGTGCAACTCCTTCCCGGACGTGTGCAAGGTGCCGGCGCCGCCGGCGCCGCCGATCCCGACTCCCTTCCCGAACATCGGCCAGTGCTCGAGCGCGAGCGGCAGCACCTGCTCGAGCAAGGTGAAGATTCTCAACAAGAAGACCTGCACCAAGAAGACCGAGATCAGCCGCAGTCAAGGGGACGAGGCGGGCACGCTGAAAGGCATGATCTCGAGCACGAACATGGACAAGGTGAAGCGCTCGATGTCCTTCTCGAAGGTGAAGGTCGAGGGCGCGGAGATCGTGACGGTGCTCAAGATGACCGGCCACAACGGGAGCAACTCGAACGCGCCGCCTGGGTCCCAGCTCGCGCCGAGCCAGACCAAGGTCATCTGCATGGGATGAGCGAGCGATGACGAACCGAATGGGGAACTACCGATGAGCGAAGCATCCTCCGAGTCCGAGCCGCAGCCGAGCGTCCCTGCGGAGCTCGGGCGCATCGCCAACGAGCAGATCGTCAGCGCCCGGGCGAAGGTGGCGGAGGCCCGCGTCAAGGTCGTGGAGGCGGTCAACACCGTCACCACGGCCTGCGAGGACGCCGTCAACGGGGCCGTCTCCGCCATCGAAGAGCAGGGCACCCGCGTCTCGGACGTGATCGAGGACGCGATCACCGCCGCCGAGTCGCAGGTCGACGCGTTCGTGCCGCCGCTCAAGCAGCAGGCGCACGAGGCGATCGGGAGCGTGCGCGAGCAGATGATGGGGATCATCGACGAGTTCGCGGAGCAGCTCCAGTCGATGAAGGACGAGCTCTCCGAGCAGGCGGGCGAGCAGATCGACGCGGCGGCGGAGGCGGCGGCCGGGCAGGTCGCGCAGCTCGCCGGGGTGGCCAGCGCGGGCCTCGAGGAGGCCCTCGGCGCGGTCGGCCCGCAGATCCAGGGGCTCGACTCGCAGATCGAGGATCTCACCGGCCAGCTCACCTCCGAGCTCTCGGGCATCGCGGCGCAGGTCGAGGCGCGCCTCGCCAGCGTGGCGACCCAGAGCCCCGACGTCGCGGCCGCCGTCGCGCGGCTCACCGAGCGCGTGGCCCGGCTCACGCAGGACGTGGAGAGCGCGACCAGCCAGACCTCCGAGCAGCTGCGCCAGGCGATCAACGACCTGCACAGCCAGACCGAGTCCGCGCTCCGCACCTCGCTCTCCGAGATCACGACGACCCTCGAGGAGACGCCGGCGCACATCGCGCGCACCCTGCAGAGCGTCCGCGCGGAGCTCGATCGCGCGCTCGACGAGACCCTCGCCGAGATCCGCGCGACCATCGAGCGGCTGGTCCAGCGGGTCGCCGCCTTCCTCGACGACGTCGTCAACCGCGTCGGCCAGATCATCGACACGGCTGTCCGCGGCGGGCTCCAGCTGCTCCGCGAGGTGAAGGGCCAGCTCGTCTCGGCGGTCAACGCGCTGCTCGAGACGGTGCGCCGCGTCGCCACCGAGCTGCTCCAGGAGATCCGCGCGGCGATGGAGTCGGTGCTCCGCGTCTTCGACGAGGAGTGCAACAAGGTCCTCGACAACGCGCGCGACGGGGTCATCCGCACGGTGGAGCGCGTCGGCCGCGACATGAACCAGGAGATCCGCCAGCTCCAGGGGGAGATGCGCACCAAGGCCGAGCAGATCTCGCGCGATCTCCGCGAGGAAGGCGAGAAGGGCTACCGCGACGCCCTCAACGACTTCATCAGCGCCGGCCACACCGAGGACATCGGCGTCATCCCCGACATCCGGGCCCGCGGCGAGCAGGCCGTGCAGGACATCCGCGAGGAGATGGAGCAGAAGACCGACGAGCTGATCGAGCGCTTCCGCGCGCAGGTCGACGCGCTCGGGCCGGAGGTGAAGGCGAAGGGCGCGGAGCTCGGCATGGCGCTGCTCTCCGCCGGCATGAAGGTCGCCGGCGAGATCAGCAGCGTCGCCCAGTCGCTCGGCGCCAGCATCAAGGCGAAGGGCGACGAGCTGAAGGACGCGGTCAAGGCGGTGGTCGACGTGATCGACGAGGCCGTCAACGACAAGATCCCGGCCTACTTCGAGAGCGTCGAGAAGGCGGTGACCGACGCGCTCACCGCGATCCGTGACGGTGGGAAGGCCCTCTACGACGAGACGAAGGCGGACCTCGAGGGCCTGCTCGCGCAGATGCGGACGCGCTGCGAGGAGCTCATCGCGGACGTGCGGGCGCTGACCGAGGCGGAGCTCGAGCGGATCGTCTCGCAGGCCGAGACGCTCGGGCACGGGATCGGCGATCGCTTCAAGGGGCTCGGCGAGCAGTACGTCGCGACCGCGAAGGCGGTCGGCGACGGGCTCGGGACGCGCATCCCGGAGGTCGTGGCGAGCGCGCGGCGGGCCCTCGACGAGCAGCTCGCCGACGTCCAGGGGCTGGCGCAGCAGGGCGGGGCGGCGGTCTCGCAGCGGGCGACGCAGGTGCTGGGCGAGGTTCGGGATCGGGCCACCGAGGTCAACCGCGAGGCGATGGCGCGGGCCAGCGGGCTCCGCAACGACGTCCAAGGCCTCGTCGGCGGTCTCCAGAGCCAGGTCCGCAACCAGATCGGTGAGCTCGGAGGTGCCGCATGAGCGGGTTTCTCTCGGGGGTGCGCGCGCGAGGCGCCGCCACGAAGTCGGCCGCGCGCGACGCCGGCAAGGCCGTGCAGGACGCGGCGCTCCAGCGCACGCGGGCCGCGGCGGGCCCGGAGGTGATCCAGAAGGCCACCGAGGACGCGAAGAAGGAGTTCGCGACCTCGCTCGAGGAGGTGGCGGCGAAGGGCTCGGAGATCGAGGCGCAGGGCGCCGCGGCGGAGCGGGCGCAGGGGGAGCTCGCGAACGAGGCGGAGAACGTGGCGGGCCAGCTCCGGCAGGCGACGACGGAGGCGACGGCCGAGGCGAACGCCAAGGCGGGAGCGGCCGGGCAGGGAGTCGCGGACGCGGCGGCGAGCGGGCTCACCGCGCCGCTCGGCGAGGCCAAGAACGCGGT
>JAEZBP010000046.1 GCA_023427125.1 Pseudomonadota bacterium
CACGAGCACCGCCCCGCTCCCCGGGCACGCCGGCGCCGCGCAGCTCGTGCGCTCGACGATCGGCGCGCACCCTCCCGCCGGCGCGCAGGCGCTCAGGGCTTGCTCGCCTGCGGTCGGCGCCCAGAGCTGCCGCGGGCCGATCCAGACGCCCGGCGCCTGGCCTCCGAGCCACATCGCCGATCCCGCGCGGGGCGAGTCCTGCGCCGCGGCCGGCGCACAGAGAGAAGAGAGGAGCGCGAGCGACCCGAGGAAGCGAAGCGTCTGCACGGCCGCCTCAAGACGTCCATGCGAGCCGCGCGATCTCGAGAAAGTCTCAGCGCGTCCAGGTCAGCTGGAGCTCGAGCTCCTCGGTGCCCTCCGCGGCCTCGTGCTCGATCGAGAGCCGCGCGTCGGCCGGGACCGTGAAGCGGGCGCTGCCCACCTGGATCCGGAAGCTCTGCCCCTGCTCGAGCGCGTCGGCGAGGCGGCGGAGGGTCTCGATGAAGCGGGGCGTGGGGCAGTCGATCTCGACGTCGCGGTCGGCCATGCGCGCGACGGTAGCCGCGCGCTCGCGGGCGCGCCATATCCCTCCGGAGTGACCGACGATCTCCAGCGCCTGGCCTCGCTCCTCGAGGGCCGCCCGCTCTGCGTGCTGACGGGCGCCGGGTGCAGCACCGAGAGCGGCATCCCCGACTATCGAGGTCCCGAGACCCGCCGCCGCGCGCGCAACCCGATCAAGTTCGACGCCTTCGTCGGCGACGCCGCGGCGCGCCGCCGCTACTGGGCCCGCGCGGTGGTCGGCTGGCCACGCCTGGCCGCCGCGCGCCCGAACCCCGCACACGAGGCGCTCGCGGCCATGGAGCGGCGCGGCATCGTGCGCGGCCTCGTCACCCAGAACGTCGATCGCCTCCACCACGCCGCGGGGAGCCTCGACGCGATCGAGCTCCACGGCGCGCTCGCGGAGGTGCGCTGCCTGACGTGCGGCGCGATCTCGTCGCGGCACGCGCTGCAGGAGCGCCTCCTGGCGCTGAACCCCGGCTGGGAGGCGCAGCGCGCCGAGCTGGCTCCGGACGGCGACGCGGAGCTGTCCGCCTCGCTGGTCGAGCGCTTCGAGGTCGCGGACTGCCTGGGCTGCGGCGGGTTCCTCAAGCCGAACGTGGTCTTCTTCGGCGAGAGCGTGCCTCGCGAGCTCGTCGAGCGCGCCTACCGCGCCGTCGACGAGGCCGGGGCGCTCCTCGTCGTCGGCTCCTCGCTCGCGGTGTTCAGCGGCTATCGCTTCGTGAAGCGCGCCGCCGCGCGGGCCATCCCGATCGCGATGATCAACCTCGGCGAGAGCCGCGGCGACGCGCACGCCGAGGTGATCGTGGCCTCACCCGCCGGCGCCGTGCTCCCTCGCCTGGCCGCCGCGCTGAGTTGACTGTGCGCGCGCTGCGTGGCCCTCCTGGTCAGTCGGGGCCTCCCGTCCCCGGCATCCGGTGAGCGGGGAAGCGCTCCGCTCGGCGTCCCCGAGCGCCGTGGGTCTTGGCAGCCTCTGCGTCGACGCGGAGCGCGGCCTCGGCGGGGAGCGCATGCGCCTCGTCAGCGGATCCGCCAGTCGATCTCGGGTGTGCCGGCGGCGCGGAGCGCGGCGTTGATCTTCGAGAAGGGCTTGCTGCCGAAGAAGCCGCTGCGGGCCGAGAGCGGCGACGGATGGGCGGACTCGATGACCACGTGGTGCGGGGCCGTGACGAGCTTCTTCTTCTTCTTCGCGTAGCCGCCCCAGAGCACGAAGACGACCGGCTCGGGCTTGTCGTTCACCGCGCGGATCACCGCGTCGGTGAAGCGCTCCCAGCCCTTGTCCTTGTGGGAGTTGGGCTCGTGCGCGCGCACCGTGAGCACCGCGTTCAGCATCAAGACGCCCTGCTCCGCCCACGAGGCGAGGTGCCCGTGCGACGCGGGCGGGTGGCCGAGGTCGGCCTCGAGCTCCGCGTACATGTTGCGGAGAGACGGCGGGATGGCCACGCCCTTCCCGACCGAGAAGCACAGGCCGTGGGCCTGCCCGTGATCGTGATAGGGGTCCTGCCCGAGCAGGAGCACGCGCACCGACGGAAGCGGCGTCAGCGCGAACGCCGCGAAGACGCGATCGGCGGGCGGGAAGACGTCGGAGAGCGTCCGCTCCTCGGCCACGAACGCCGAGAGCGCGCGGAAGGACTCGTGCTCGAGCGCGTCGGCCAGCGCCGAGCGCCAGGAGGCAGGCAGCTCATTCATCGACGCCGAAGGTACACGACGCTCAGCGGCGGTACGTGGCGACGAGCTCGGCCTTGTCCAGCACGTGGCCGCGCATCGCCTCGAGCAGCGCCTCCCTCGACGCGCCCTCCTCGAGCTCGAGGCGATCGTCGACCGCGAAGAGCCTGAAGACGTAGCGGTGCTCTTCGCCCTTGGGCGGGCGAGGGCCGCTGTAGCCGCGCTCGTCGAAGTCGTTGTCGCCCTGGCGCGTGCCGTCGGTGAAGTCGCCCGCGTGGCTCACGTCCTCGGGCAGGCCCGGGTGCGTGACCGGGATGTCGAAGATGACCCAGTGCGAGAAGGTGCCGCCCGGCGCGTCGGGGTCCTCGACGATCAGCGCGAGCGACTTGGTGTCGCCCGGCACGCCCGACCACGCGAGCGGCGGCGACCTGTCCTCGCCGTCGCGCACGTACGCGCGCGGCATGGTCTCGTTGGGTGCGAACGCGTCGCTCTTCAGTTGCATGATGCGCTCCCTCTTCGGGACCCCTAACCACGGGCCTCCACCGGCAAAGCGCCCGCCTCGCGCTGCCTCGCGTCTGTTACATTGGCGCGGCCATGGAGTTCGAGATCGAGCGACGCGCCCCCGAGCGCACCGACACAGGCGAGCGCTGCCTCCTCCACGCGCGCGTGCCGAGCGCGCTGCGCTACCTCGAGGGTCACTTCCCCGGCCACCCGATCGTGCCCGGCGTGGCGCAGCTGGTCCCGCTCGTCTATCGCGAGGCCCGCATCGCGTGGCCCGATCTCGGCGCGCCCGCGTCGCTCAGGCGCCTGAAGTTCCTCGAGGCGCTGCGCCCCGGCGACGAGCTCGAGGTCGAGCTCGTGCGCGACGGCGGGAAGCTCCGCTTCGAGATCCGCCGCGGCGAGACGCGCTGCAGCCACGGCGTCCTGACCTTCTGAGCGCGCGGGGGAGCGACACATGCGCTTGTTGATCCGGGACGCTCGCATCTTCGACGGCACCGGCGCCGCCGCCGTCCGCGGGGACGTGCTGATCGAGGACGACACGATCGCCGAGGTGATCGACACCACGCTGCCTCCCGACGAGGTCCTCGACGCGCGCGGCCTCGCGCTCGCACCGGGCTTCATCGACCTCCACTCGCACGGCGACTTCACCCTGCCCGGCGAGCCCGAGGCGCGCGCCAAGATCCTCCAGGGCGTGACCACTGAGGTCGTCGGCAACTGCGGCCTCGGCCTCATGCCCGCGACGCCGCGGGTCGAGCGCTTCTACGAGCTCATCGGCCCGGTGATCTTCGGCGAGCAGGGCGGCGGCTGCTTCGCCGATCTCGCGCGCTACCGCGAGGCGCTCGAGCAGCGCGGGATCTCCGTCAACGCGGCGTGCCTCGTGCCTCACGGCAACGTCCGCTGCGCGGTGCTCGGCATGGAGGAGCGCGCCGCCACCGCGAGCGAGATCGAGCAGATGCGCGAGCTCGTCGAGGCTCAGATGGAGCACGGCGCGTTCGGCCTCTCGAGCGGCCTCGTCTACCCGCCGGGCGCGTTCGCGAGCACCGAGGAGGTGATCGCGCTCGCCAAGGTCGTGAAGCCCTACGGCGGCTTCTACGCGACGCACATGCGCGACGAGGCCAGCAAGCTCGTCGAGAGCGTCGAGGAGGCGCTCCGCATCGGCCGCGAGGCCGACGTCGGCGTCCAGATCTCGCACCACAAGGCGGCCGGCCGCTTCAACTGGGGCAAGACCAAGAAGACCTTGAAGATGGTCGAGGCCGCGCGCGAGAAGGGCCTCGACGTGCACAGCGACGTCTACCCCTACACGGCGGGCTCGACCGTGCTGAGCGCGATGTTCGTCCCGCTCTGGGCGTTCGAGGGCAGCCAGCTCGCGCTGCTCGAGCGGCTCAAGGATCCGCTGATCCGCCCGCGCATCATCAAGGAGAGCAAGGAGCGCCTCATGCGCTACGCGCAGCTGCCCGGCGTGCTCGACCGCGTCTTCCCGAAGCGGCTGCTCCTGCCGATCCTGCTCCGCGAGATGAGCAAGATCGTCGTGATCAGCTCGGTGAAGCGGCAGCGGCACTACGAGGGCAAGACGCTCGGCGAGATCGCGAAGATGCGCGGGCAGGATCTCTACGAGGCGATGCTCGATCTCCTGGTCGAGGAGGACACCGCCGTCGCCGCCATCGCGCACGTGATGCACGAGGACGACGTGCAGCGGGTGATGGCGCACCCGACGACGATGATCGGCACCGACGGCTTCCCGCAGCGCGAGGGCAAGCCGCACCCGCGCACCTACGGCACCTACCCGCGCGTGCTCCAGCACTACGTGCGCACGCTCGGCCTGCTCACGCTCGAAGAGGCCGTGCACAAGATGACGGGGATGATCGCGCAGAAGGTCGGCCTGAAGGATCGAGGGGTCATCCGCTCGGGCGCCCGCGCCGATCTCGTGCTCTTCGATCCGGCGAGCATCGAGGACCGCTCGAGCTACTCCGATCCACGCCAGGCGCCGAGCGGCCTCGCGCACGTCTTCGTCAACGGCGCGTGGACCGTGAAGGACGGCCAGCACACCGGCGCGCGAGCGGGCAAGGTCCTCGCGAGGGCCTGATGCGGGTCCTCTTCGCGAAGGAGGTCGATCGCGCGGCGATCGACGCGCTGGCGCTGGTGGAGGGCTGGCGGCTGGTCTCGGTGATGGCCGAGAAGGGCAGCCGCCCCCGGCAGATCACCTTCGTCAGCCGCGAGGCGAGCGAGCTCGTCACCTTCGTCGAGGATCACCGCATCGACGCGCGCTACCTCGTCGTGCTCGGGCACGATCCGGCGCCGCTCGTCGAGCTCGTGCGGCTCGCGCTCCCGTGTGTCGACGAGCGCGCGGTGCTCGCGCGGCTCGAGACCGATCGCGCGCGCTCGCTCGCCCACCTCGGCGGCGTCGCCGGGCCCTCGGCGACCG
>JAEZBP010000144.1 GCA_023427125.1 Pseudomonadota bacterium
GTGCTGCTCGCAGCGCACGCTCGGGAGCCTGCCGCGCGAGCTCCGACACCTCGCGTGGCCGGCGCTCCCGGCGATCGCGGACGAGCTGCACGTCAGCACCGACGCCGAGCTCGCGGCCGCGCTCCGAGACAGGACCCGCACCCGCATCCACGTCCACGGCGTCCACCTCGGGCTCTACGTGCTCGCGCGCTCGGACGTCGAGCTGGTCCTCGACGCGGACGCCTTCATCGAGCACCTGCTCATCGCGCGCAGCCAACATCGCGTGCGCGTCGTGGGCGGCACGTTCGCGGCCATCGAGATGATGCCGCCGGTCGACTACCCGAACGGCGGCACCGAGCCCGAGGCGGCGCTCATGGCCACCGACGTCACGATCGAGTGCGTGACCGTGCACGCGACCGACACCGCGTTCCTCGTGCGCGGCAGCCGCGTCGCGATCCTCGGGGCGGACGTCACGGCCGAGCGCTACGCGCTCTACGCGGGCGACGCGGCGCCGCTCCCGATCGACGACGTGATCGTCGCGCACAGCGTCCTCCGCTCGGCCGGCCCCGAGGCCACCTACCGCCTGCAGGGCGTGCGGCGCAGCGTCGTCGCCTCCACGACGCTCTCGAACCCCCTCAAGCACAACTGGCGGGTGCACGGCGACTCGGAGCTCAACTACCTCGGCGACAGCACGCTCGTCGGCACCGGCGCGATGCTCGGCTGGATCGACGGCGACTCGCTCGAGCGCGCGTGGTTCGTGCGCAACACCGTCTACTACGACGCCTCGAGCGGCCTCTTCCTGGCCGAGCCCACGCGGGTCTCCCGCCTGGTCGTGACCGACAACGTCGTCTACAGCGACGAGCCCTTCGATCCGGGCGCGGGCCCCCGGTGGACCGTCGCGCGCAACGTGACCTCCCCGTACGAGCCGCCGCCGAGCTCCGTCTTCACCTGCCGCTGAGTTGCTTGGCGCGCGCTTCGCGAGCGCGCGGGCCGAGCTACGCGGCACCGCTTTGACTTCCCATCCCCGGTGTCCAGTCAGCCGGAACCGCTCCGCTCGGCGTTCCCCGAGCGACGTGACTCTTCGAGCTCAGGATCGTTCGTACCAGTAGACGCAGCGCTCGAACTCGGCGCCGGCGAGGAACGTCTCGTAGTCGAAGCGGAGCTGGCGCTCGAAGGGGATCGTGTCGAGGAGGTGGTGGCGGTACTGGCTGACCACGGACAGGCCGCCGCTCGTCGAGCGACCCGAGGCGCCCGAGAGCGGGTGCGCGAACGAGCCGCGCAGGTAGTAGAAGGAGCCGCCGAAGTAGTCCTCGAGGCCGGTGCCGAGGAGGTGGACGCCGTCGGCGAGGACCTCGTGGTCGCCCTCGAGCACCCAGAAGCTCTCGCCGCGCACGACGAGGAACTGCCCCGCGTAGTGGCCCGGGCGATCGTCGAGCGCGAGCACGGTCAGGTTCTGACCGAGCGCCGGCGTGAGCGTGGTCTCGCAGAGCGCGCGGAGCGCGCCGAGGTCGGCCTCGGGCGCGCCCGGGTCGTGCTCGAAGGTGGCGCGCACGTCGATGGTGGCCGATCCCGTGTTGCGCAGGACGAGCTCGGCCGAGGCCTGCACCGGGAACGGATAGCGGAAGGCGACCGCGTCCGCGGCGACCGTGGCGAGGGCCGAGTCGCCCGGCTCGGTGGGCGGCGAGGCGAAGGACCACTCTGCGAGGGGAGCGAGCACGACGCGCTCGCCGTCGACGACGAGCTCGCCCTCGAGCGCGCCGAGCGCGTCGGCCTCCACGACCACGGCGCGCACCGTGGTCGGCTCGTCGAGCGCGAGCACCATCGCCTCGCCCGGCGCGAGCGCTCGCTCGTCGCTCGCCGACTCCATCGCCAAGACCGAGCGCTCGATCCAGAGCTCGGTCGCCGCCTCGAGCGCGGCGCTCTCGCTGGCGCTGAGCGTGCCGTCGAACGAGCGCACCTGCGTGCCGGGCGGCAGCTCGCGCCAGTCCACCTGGTAGTAGAAGAAGGTGTCGACGCCGGGCGGCTCGTCGATCCAGAGGCGGATGCTCTCGGCGAACGCGATCGGGATGGCGACGATGAACGCATTGCTCGCCGTGTCCCGTCCGGCCACCCACGGCCGCGGGAAGGCCGGCAGCGCGCCGGAGGTCAGCGTGGCGAGCGAGACGCCGCTCTCCCCCGGCGCCCACAGGATCTCGACTCCGTCGATCTCCGCGTGGAGCACCGTGCGATCGAGCACCGTGTAGTCCTGCGTGGCCGGCTCGCGCCCCGTGAACCAGAGGCGCGTGACGACCCCCGGTCCCTCGGCCTCCATCAAGACGTGCTGGCCGCCCTCGACGCGGACGTATCGGTTGTAGTCGTCGTTGCCCTGACCCTCGGGCGGCTCGGGCTGCCGCGACGACGCGAGCTGCATGCGCCCCGGCAGCGTGCGCGCCGGCAGGTAGGGATCGGCCAGGAGCTCGAAGGGCTCGAAGTCGCAGGGCCCGGGCTCGCAGCTCGGGAGCGACCCGGCGTCGGCGGTCACGGCCGGCCCGTCGCAGCCGATCACGGACGACATGAGGGCACAAGCGATCCAGGCGGCGCGCAGTCTCGAGTCGATCATCGAGACTAGATCTCATCGTGCCGCCCGCGTGTCCATCCCGCGTGATCAGAGGCTTCGAGGTCGGGCCGGGTGATGCCGAGCGCGGCGCGTCGAACGCGCGCCAGCCGAGAGCTGCGCTGGACGCAGCGCGCGTCGGCGAAGCGAAGGTGATTGCAAACCACCGCGCCGCTGATCAAGCTCGGCGGGGTGGGAGCGGCGATTCAGGCGTGGGTTGTCGACCTCGAGCAGGTGCGCGGGCTGTACGCGTCACGCGACGAGGCGATGCTCGCGCGGCTCGACGCGCCCACGCATCGCTACACCGGAAGCCTCCTCCGCGCCGATGAGCCGGGGCACGCGCGCGACGAGATGCGCTGCGCGGTCATCGAGATACTCAAGGGCTCGTCGTGCGAGCTCCTCCCGACGCAGCGCTATCACTATGCGGCGGAGGCGATCTGCCACGAGCTTCGAGTGCCGCTCGAGCTCGAGCGCGGCCTGTCTCTCTCGGGGATCGATCAGCTCTCGGACGCGCTCTCCCCCGAGCACTGTCGCGCGCTCGAGCGTTGCCTGCCGTACGACGTCACCTGGTTCATGCCGTTGCCCGAGAGCGAGGGCTATCCGTTCGTCGGCTGGGTCGAGCGCGGCGAGGTCGCCGGACGGCTCGAGGACTGCGCGCAGCTGCGAAGCGCGCTGGACGCGCTCCGCGCTCACTCGGCGGAGGCCCGCGACGTGCTCGCCAACTACGGCGATCCGGTCGACCACCTCGAGCGCGTCTACCGCGCGGCCGCGAGCGCCGGGCTCGACGTCGTCGTGTTCGTGCAGTGAGCGTGGGCGGCCGAGCGACGCGCCGCTCGGCGCTCCCAGCCGGATTGCTTCACACTCTCCGAGAGGAGGCGAGCATGAGCGAGCTCTGGGACTGCGTGGGCTTCGTGGTGCTCGACGGTGAGCACGACGCGAGCGAGGTCGCGGCGGCGCTGCCGGTCGAGGTGCGCTCGACGCGCGAAGCGCCGCGGCGGCACGCGCTCGCGATGACCATCCATGACGGGACGGTCCACGGTGGAAACGAGACGTGCTTCGCGGTCTTCGCCGCCGATGGGCGCACGTTCGTCGCGCCGCCAGGCGGGGTCAGCAGCCGCACGGGAGAGACACACTGGCAGCGCGCGCTGTCGAGGCGGTTCGGGCGAGCTCACTGGTTCAGCGCGTACGAGCCGGCTCCCGCCATCGCAGTGTTCGAGGGCGGAGAGCCCATCGGCGCGTCGTCTCCGAGCCGCGAGGACGACGTGCTCGACGCGCTGAGCGCGTTCCTCTCGGTCGCGGACGCGCGGACCTACCTCTCGCAGCCTCAAGGGCGCTGCGTGATCCTCGAGGTCGAGGCGGGCCGCTGGTAGTCGCATGCGAGCGTCGGTCGGAGCTGCGTGACGACGCCGGTCCGGTCGCCTCCGCCGAGCCGCGATCTCACTGCGCGCGTGTCCACTCCGCGTGATCAGAGCGCCGCGCGGATCGCGTCCTCGAGGATCGCGAGCAGCGCCTCGAGGTCGGGCTCGGCGATGTTGAGCGCGGGCGTGACGTACACGGTGTCGCCGAGCGGCCGCAGGAACGCGCCGCGCGCGAGCGCCGCCTCGAAGACGCGCCAGCCGAGCTGGCCGCGGTAGCCATCGTCGCCGAGGTCCGCCGCGCCGTCCATGCCGAGGGTGCGCACGCGCCTCACGCCGGCGATGGCCGCGATGCGCTCGAACGCGCGCTCGAGGATCGGCGCCTTGTCGCGCACCTGACCGAGGATGTCCTCGTCGCGGTAGATCGCGAGCACCTCGCGCGCGATCGCGGCGCCGAGCGGGTTGCCGCAGAAGGTGTGGCCGTGCATCAGCGCGCGCTCGGCGCCGCCGCGGAAGCCGTCGTAGACGCGCTCGCTCGCGAGGGTCGCCGCCATCGGCAAGACGCCGGCGGTGAAGCCCTTGGCGACGCACATCAGATCGGGGACCACGCCGGCGAGCTCGCACGCCCACATCGCGCCGGTGCGGCCGTAGCCGGTGAAGACCTCGTCGGCGATCAAGAACGTGTCGGCCGCGCGCGTCGCCTCGCGGAGGCGCCGGAGCACCTCGGGCGGGTGCATGCGCATGCCCGAGGCGCCCTGGATCAGCGGCTCGACGACCACCGCCGCGATGTCGTCGGCGTGCTCCGTGAGCGCGCGCTCGATGTGCTCCACCACGGCGTCCCAGCTCGCGTCGGGGTGGGGCGCGCGGATCACCTCGAAGAAGAGCGGCGCGAAGACGCGGCTGAACTCCTCGACCGCCGCGAGGCTGGCCGCGCCGATCGTGTCGCCGTGGTAGGCGCCGGCGAGGACGAGGAAGCGCGTGCGGCGCGGCCGGCCGTTCTGCTGCCAGTACTGGAAGGCCGCCTTGATCGCGACCTCGACCGCCGTCGAGCCGTCGTCCGAGAAGTGGGCGCGGGTGAGGCCCGGCGGCGCGACCGCCGCGAGGTCGCGAGCGAGGAGCGCGATCGGCGCGTGGGTGATGCCGCCGGCCGCCACGTGCATCAGCGCGTCGGCCTGGCGCGAGAGCGCGGCCTTGAGGCGCGGGTGCTGGTGGCCGAGGGTGACGGTCCACCAGGAGGCGTTTCCGTCGAGCAGGCGCCGCCCGTCGGCGTCCTCGATCCACGCGCCCTCGCCGCCGACGATGACGAGCGGTTCGGCCGACTCGTGGCGCTCGCTCGAGGTGTAGGGGGGCCAGACGTGCCTTCGCTCGAGGGCGACCACATCGGCGCGGGTCAGCGAGGGAGGGAGCCGCATCGCCGCGGACCGTGGGCCGCGCGGCCGCGCTCGGCAAGACGCTCGTCGTTTCTTGCGCGCGGAGGTCCCGCGCTCAGCTACCTCGATGGAAGGCCCCCCGCGGAGGAGACAACGATGATCGTCGAGCGCATCATGACTCGCGACGTGGCGTGCTGTTCGCCGAACGACACGCTCGATCGCGCCGTAAGGCTCATGGCCGACTACGACTGCGGCTGCATCCCGGTCGTCGAGAGCGGCGCCATCACCGGCATCCTGACCGATCGCGACGCGTGCATGGCCGCGTGCAACGAGAAGGCGCTCCTCTCGAACATCCGCGTCGGCGACGTGATGAGCCGCCACGTGCGGACCTGCCGCGCGAGCGACGAGATCGCCTCGGTCGAGCGGCAGATGCAGGTCTTCAAGGTGCGGCGCATTCCGGTGGTCGACGAGCAGAAGCGCGTGGTGGGCATGGTGTCGCTCGACGACCTCGCGCTCGTCGCGGATCGCGGCCAAGAGAAGCTCGGCTTCCCCACCGCGGCCGAGGTGGCTCACACGCTCGCGTCGATCTGCAGGCCGGCGACCGCCGAGGAGGAAGAGATCGAGGCGTGAGCGAGGCGCCGGCGGGTATGCTGCCGGCGGATGAGCTTTCGCGATGACGGGGACGCGGCGCGCGCCCGAGCGGACGCGCTCTCGCGCGAGCTCGACGAGCGGGACGCCGAGATCGAGGCGCTGCGTGCGCAGCTCGAGCAGAGGGACGCGGCGCTGCGCGAGGTGAAGGAGGAGGCTGCGCTGCGCGAGGTGAAGGAGGACGCCTCGCCGATCCTCGAGGCCGCCGAGCGAGCGCAGCACGCGCTCGAGGCGCTGAAGCGAAAGAAGCGCGAGTCCTCGGAGCGAGCGCGTGAGGAGCTGGAGGAAGCCCCGAGCGACGAGGAGGAGCGCGAGCGGCGCCGGCTCTCGAGCGTCAGCGTCTGGGGCGGGCTCGATCTGGTGAGCGCGGCGGCCATCGGGGTGGTGCCCACGCTGGTGGCGACGATCCCGCTCGCGATGCGCTGGAGCGGCTTTTTCATCGTCATCCCGGCGTGCGCCGGCCTCGCGCTGCTCGCGCTGCGCTCCTGCGGGCGGGCCTGGGCGCGCCGCCAGTGGCGGCTCGAGGAGCAATGGGCCCGGGCCCGCCCCTATCCGCTGCTCGGCTACCTCGAGTCGCTCGAGAAGCGGCCCGCGTCGATCTCCTCGTTGCCCTTCCGTCTCAATGACCGCGAGCACCGGCTGCTCGAGCTCGAGCTCGACTTCGCCAGCGGCGCGATCCCGAGCGATCTGGCGGAGATCATGAGCGGCTTCGACGAGCTGCTCAGCACGTCCAGCCCGCTCGAGGAGAGCCCGATCGAACGGATCGAGCGGCGCCTGCGAGGCAAGCCGATCGTGGCCGAGACGAAGCCGAACGTCTTCTACCGGACCAGCCCGATCACGACGACGCGCAGCAAGAGCGGCATCTCGAGCGTGGTGGATCACAACCGGGCGGTCCGCGCCTTCGTTCGCCGGCTCGATCACGAGGTGCTCGAGCCCTTGCACGCACGGCACGCGCTCGCGCGGGTCGAGCTTCGCCTGCGCTGAGGGACGTGCAATGCTCTCGCCTCGAAAAAGAGGAGGCCATGACGAGACCGGTTGTCCGTGACGTTCGCTCCATCGTGTTCGCGCTGCTCGCGATCGCCTGGCTCGCCGGCTGCGACGAGGGCGGCGAGGCGGACGCCGGGCCGACGCGCGACGCGGCGGCGCCTGCGGACGCCGGCGCGATGCGCGACGCCAGTCT
>JAEZBP010000204.1 GCA_023427125.1 Pseudomonadota bacterium
GCGCGGGGCGAGCGGCGCGCCGCTTGCTGAGCCACTCGCGCGAGAGCGCGCCGCAGGTCGGCGGTCCCGCGCTCCCGCTCGCCGTGCGCATAGATCGCGTAGGTGCGCGGGCGCTCGGTGGACGGCAGATAGGTCCAGAGCAAGCCGCCCGACGCGCCGTTGGCGAGCACGCGCCGGAAGAAGGTCCGCAGCCACGCCGCGCGCGGGCGGCCGTAGACCCGCCGCCGATCGCCGGGCACGCCGAGCTCTCCGAACAAGAGCGGCTTCGCGGCGACGTGGTGCGCGAGCTGGACGCGGTCGTCGATCCAGCGCAGGAGGCGCGCCTCGCTCTCGACGCGTCCGGGGCGCAGCGGGTACGCGTGGCTGTCGCAGTAGCTGATCGACGCGAGCGAGCACGCCCGGGTCCAGAGCGCGCGATCGCGCAGGCGCGCGTAGCCGATGTGGCCGGCGGAGATCATGTGACTCGCGTCGAGCGATCGGAGGAAGCGAGCCTGCCGATCGATCCACGCGATCATCGCGGCCTCGCCGATCGTGCCTGCGGCCTCGGCCTCGTTCATCAGCTCCCATGCGAAGATCGTGGGATCGTCGGCGTAGGCGAGGCCCGTCAGCGAGCTCACCCGGGTGACCAACCGCCGGACGTGCTCGCGATAGCGCGCCTCGCAGGAGGCGCACTCCCAGAACGCCGTGAGCGCGAGCGAGGGCGGATGGCGCGCCGGCTCGCGCCCTTCCCAGCGGAGATACGCCGGGATGCCGCCGTAGTCGCCCCAGCGGTTCGCGAGCACGATCACGACGCGCAGGCCGAGCTGGCGAGCGTCCAGCAGCACTTGATCGAGGTGCGCGTAGCTCGCCTCGATCCAGCCGTCGGGCCCGATCCGAAACGCGTAGTCGCGCGTCCACGGCGGCGCATCGGACGGGTACTCGCCGAGCGCCCACACGCGCACCAGCGAGAGCCCGTCGGCGGCGGCCGCCTCCAGCGTCGCGCGCGCGTGCTCGCGCTGGGTCCGCCCGTGCATCACCGCGACGTTGGCGCCGACGACGTGGAAGGCGCTGCCGTCGACGACGAAGCGCGTCCCCTCGGCCGACACGAAGGCGCCGTCGCGAACCGGCGGCGGCCCCTGCGCGAGCGCCGGCGCGGCGACGAAGAGGAGCGAGCCCGCGAGGAGTCGGAGCACGCGCGCAAGGTGTCGCCTGCCCGCGGCCTCCGCCAGAGGCGCCACTTTCTTGACGGATCGACTCCTCTTCGATGGAACTCGGGCGATGCGGGTCCGACGCTTCGCTCCGGTCTTCCTCCTCGCGATGCTCGCGCTCGCCGCGTCGGTGCACGCCGACGACGCCGAGGCGAGGGCCGAGGGCTTCCCCTACGTGGTCCGCGAGGGCGACACGCTGAGCCACGTGGCGCAGCGCTTCGGCGTCAGCGTCGAGGCGCTGCTCGCGCACAACGCCGGGATCGATCCCGATCGCGTGCGTGTCGGCCAGGAGCTCCGCATCGTGAACGGCACCCGGCGGGTCGCGCACACCGTCGAGCGCGGCGAGACGCTCTCGTCAGTCGCGGCGCGCTACGAGACGCGCATCGACGAGCTGCTCCGATGGAACCCGGGCCTCTCGCGGGACCGGGTTCGGAGCGGGCGCGAGCTCGTCGTGTACACGCGGGTGCCCGAGAGCCGCTCGCTCTCGATCGGCGCGCCCGCGCGGGGGCGGCTCGCGCACGGGCGGCGCATGCCGGTGCGGCACCCCGCGTTCTTCGTCCGCACGCCGGAGCGCGCGTACGGCACCGACGAGACCGTGCGCTTCATCGTGGAGGCCTTCGAGGCGGTGCGGGCGCGCGATCCCGAGGCGCCGCGCGTCGAGATCCACGACCTCAGCTTCGCCGAGGGCGGGCCGATCAACCACCACCACAGCCACGAGTCCGGCCGCGACGCGGACATCGCGTACTTCCAGAAGGGGTGCGGTGAGCTCTGCGCGTTCCGGCGCATCGGCCCCGACCAGCTCGACGCCGCCCGGCAGTGGGCGCTCTTCTCGGAGTGGATCCGGCGCGGCGCCGTCGAGGCGATCTTCGTGGACCACGCGCTACAAGCGCGCCTCTACGAGGCCGCGCGGGAGGCCGGCGCGAGCCGCCGCGAGCTGAGCCAGTGGTTCCAGTACCCGCGCGACGTCGACCAGCGCTACGGCCTGATCCGCCACCACCCGCGCCACGCCGATCACTTCCACGTGCGCTTCGTCTGCCCCGAGTCCGACCCCGACTGCCGCTGAATTCGCGCGGTCTCTCGGGCCCGCGATCTTTTTTCGATCTTTTTTCGTCTCCCCACGCAACGCCTTCGTGAGGCCACCGATGAGGGGGGGGCTCGTTCGGATCGGCGCACGGCGCGCCGTCTCGCGCGAGCACGGAGACGAACATGAAGAGAGAAACGTTGGTTCGACGGTCGTCCGTCGTCCTCTGCGCCGCTCTGTGGGCGCTGGGGTGCGACGGACCCATCACCTGCCCAGAGGGCACCGCGCTTGCTGGCAACGAGTGCGTGGCGGTCGACGCGGGCACCACGCCCGAGGTCGACGCGGCGGTCCCCGAGCACGACGGCGGGACGCCGCCGATGGACGCGGCAGCTCCGCCGCCGATGGACGCGGCGGTTCCGCCGCCCGATAGTGGGCCGCTGCCCATGGAGGACGGAGGCATGCCGCCTCCTCTGCCCGACGCAGGTCCGCCGACCTGCAGCGATCCCGACACCTGGTATCGCGACTTCGACATGGACGGGCAGGGCGACTCGAGCGCGAGCATCGAGAGCTGCGATCCGGTCGACGGGTTCGTGATGAACGCGGACGACTGCAACGACACGTGCGCGACGTGCTTCGAGGGCGCCGCGGAGACCTGCGACGGGCGCGACAATGACTGCGACGGCGTGGTCGATGACGGCGTGACCACCGCGTACTACCTCGACGCCGACGGCGACGGGCGCGGGAGCTCCGCGTTCGTGATGAACGGCTGCTCCATGCCGGCCGGGTACGTCGCGAACGCCGACGACTGCGACGACACCTGCGACGTGTGCTGGACCGGCGCGAGCGAGAGCTGCGACGGCGAGGACAACGACTGCGACGGCACGACCGACGAGGGC
>JAEZBP010000227.1 GCA_023427125.1 Pseudomonadota bacterium
TTCCTTCTATGAGCGCGGCGCACGGCGGTGAGCTTCGCGCGCTCGCCCCGCCGTGCGCCACCGCTCGATTTCCCAGGAGGGGCCCGCGGCTACGAATTCGCGGCGACCGATGCTTCGACCCGCGATCACGGCTCTCTCCGTTCTCCTGATCGCGGCGCCGGCGCTCTCGGCGCGAGCCCAAGAGGGAGCGCCGCCCGAGGAGGCTCACGCAGCCGCCCACGACGCGCCGCTCGAGCCGGGGGAGCGGCGCGAGGTGCCGGACTACGACGGACGCCCCGAGGTGGACACCACCGACGCTGGTGACGTGGCGCTCTGGATACCGCGCGTCCTCTTCTCGCCGCTCTACCTTGTCACCGAGTTCGTCATCCGCCGCCCGCTCGGTTTCCTCGTGACCGAGCTCGAGCGAGCCGACGCCTTCATCTGGCTCTATGACTTCCTCACGTTCGGCCCCGATCGACAAGCCGGGATCTTCCCTCTGGCGCTCTACGAGTTCGGCTTCTCTCCCTCGGTCGGCCTGTACGCATACTGGGACCGCTTCCTCATCGACGAGAACCGCATCTCCATCCGCGGATCGACGTGGGGTGCGGACTGGCTCAGCGGATCGATCAGCGATCGGCTCAGGCCCACGGACTACACCTTGGTGACCGCTCGCTTCGCGGCACTGAAGCGCCCCGACCAGATCTTCCGCGGCATCGGCTGGGCCGCCACGCGCGGGGTGCGCTCGCGCTATCTGCTCGAGCAGATCGACGGGAGCCTGCGCTTCGGCCTGCGCCCCTGGCGGCGGACCACCCTCGACTACGAGGTCGGCTATCGCAGCGCGAGCTTCGCGAACAGCCGGTGGGACAACGACCCGGGCGTCGTCGACACCGGGCAGATCCCGCCCGGGTTCTTCACCGGCTACAACGCGCTGCGCTTCGGCGCCGCGCTCGTCCTCGACACGCGCGAGATCCGCGAGCTGATGACGGGCGGCGTGCGCGTGGGCGCGTTCGTGCAGCAGAGCGTCGGCTTCGGCGGCATCCCGCGCAGCCCGTGGGTGACCTGGGGCGGATCGGCGACGCTGGCCACCGACGTCCTCGGCCACGGCCGGGTGCTCTCCGTGACCGGTGAGGTCGCGCTGATCACGCCCTTCGACGACGACGATCCGCGCGTGGTGGTCCCCTTCACGGAGCTGATCGATGCGAGCGGTGAGGGACCGCTGAAGGGCTTCTGGCCGGGCGAGATCCGCGGCCAGAGCGTCGCCGCGCTCGGCGTCTCGTACCTCTGGCCGATCTGGGTCTGGGCGGACGCCTATGTGCGCCTCACCGTGGGCAACGCGTTCGGAGAGCACCTCCAGGACTTCGAGCTCGATCGGCTGCGCCTCTCGTTCGATCTCGGCGTGCGGCCGCGCGTCGACGGGGAGGCGACCTTCGAGATCCTCGTCGGCTTCGGCACCGAGGCCTTCGTGGACGGGACCGACCTCGCGGGCGTGCGCTTCGCCGTGGGGACGAGGAGCGACATCCTATGCCTCGATCGCTACTGTTATTGAAGTTGCTCGCCGGCGCTCTGCTCGTCGCGGGCTGCGGCGCCGCGGTCCAGCATCCGTTCCCGAACCGCGATCCTCTGTGGGTCGATCGGGATCGCCGGCCTTTCGCCAACCGGCCGGCCGAGCTCTACACGCCGCCCCGCTGGGACGTGATCGACAACACCCTCTTCCGCCCGCTCGGCGCGATGTGGACCTTCGAGCAGGGGAGCGAGGCCATCAACGTCAACGCGCTCGACGAGGTGCCCGACTCTTCGTGGTTCACCAACCGCGCGCGCCGAGTCGGCTCGGACGAGATCGCGCGAGGGGCCTGCGGCGACGATCCTCCTCCGCCGCTCCCGTGGCGCGTCACCCAGCGGAAGCTCCTCGGCACGCGCGCGGGCTTCGTGATGCGCGCCGCCGACGAGAGCGTGTGGTTCGTCCGCACCGACGAGGTGCTGCGCGAGCACGCCAGCGCCTCCGACGCGATCGCGACGCGGCTGATCTGGGCGGCGGGCTACAATACTCCGTGCAACCGCGTCGGCTGGGTGACGCCGGCGGATCTGATCCTCGCGCCCGAAGAGGAGGGCGAGGACGCGCCGACGCAGGCCGACATCGATCGGGTCGTGGAGCGGGCGACCCGCGCGACCGACGGGCGCCTGCGCGTGAGCCTGAGCCGCTACATCGAGGGGGAGCCGATCGGCGGCTGGCAGTTCGCCGGCGTGCGCGAGGACGATCCCAATGACGTCGTCCCGCACGAGCACCGCCGCGACGTGCGCGGGATGGTGGTGCTCTCCGCGTGGCTCAATCACATCGACTCGCGCGCCGAGAACAACCTCGACTCGTGGATCGAGGTGGGGAACGGGTACGGCTACGTGCGCCACTACGTGCTCGACGCGAGCGACTCTTTCGGCGTGGTCTGGCACGGCAGCTATCTCCTCAGCCAGCGCTTCGGTCACTCGCACTACCTCGACCTCGGGCAGCTCGCGGAGGACTTCTTCACGTTCGGCGCGATCGATCGCCCCTACTACGTCGACGACGACGAGCGCGGCCTCGCGGCGGACGCGCTCGGCTACTACGACGTCGAGCGCTTCGACCCGGACCACTGGCGCAACGGCTATCCCAACCGCGCGTTCGAGCACGCGACCGAGCGCGACCGGGCGTGGATGGCGCGCATCATCGCGGCGCTCGACGAGCACGACGTGCGCGCGGCGGTGGAGACCGGCCACTTCACGCGGCCGCTCCACTCGGGCGAGCTCGTGCGCATCGTGATGGGCCGCCGTACGCGCATCCTCGAGCGCTACCTCACCCGGCTCTCACCGCTCGCGCACCCGCGCACCGAGGGCGCCGAGCTCTGCCTGGAGGACCTCGCGCTCACCTCGGGGATCCGCGACGCCGACGAGCGAGGCTACGCCGCGCGAGCGCTCCGCGGCTGGCCCGCCGTGCCCGCTGACCACTTGCGCGTCGAGCTGCGCGGCAACCAGGCCTGCGTCCAGCTCCCCTCGGCCGACGCGAGCGCGGGCGCGCCGGCCTACTGGATCGTGGAGCTGGTCGCGAGCAGCCGAGGCGCGGAGACGACGGGCCCGCTGCGCGTGCACCTCACCCAGCTCGGCCCCCGCCGCTACCGCGTGGTCGGCCTCGAGCGCGAGGAGCGCTGAAAGACGGTCGCGAAATCGGACCGAGCCCCGCAATCGAGCCGGGTCCGGCCGCAGCCGCTGGCGGAGGCGGGCCTCCACGAGCTCCGGCTGCGCGGCTTCCGCGCGCTGCGCCACAT
>JAEZBP010000230.1 GCA_023427125.1 Pseudomonadota bacterium
TCGGCGCGACGCGTGACCGACGACGAGCTCGACGGGCTCCGTGACCGCGCCGAGGTGATCGCGCGCGAGGCGGGCGCGCTCTTGATGAGCGCGTTCCGCTCGCCGCTCGCGGTGCGCTCGAAGCGGACCTCGAGCGATCTCGTGACCGAGCTCGACGAGCGCTGCGAGGCGCTCCTGCGCGATCGCCTCGAGGCGGCGTTTCCAGGCACCGCGATCGTCGGTGAGGAGGCGGGCGGCGAGCGGAGCGAGGGGCCGGTGTGGTACGTCGATCCGATCGACGGCACCTCGAACTTCGCGCACGGCCACCCCTACTTCTGCATCTCGCTCGGGCTCTGGGAGGGCGCGCGCCCGCTGGCGGGCGTGGTCCACGCGCCGGCGATGGGCCTGACCTACGCGGCGGCACGCCGGCGCGGCGTGACCCGCAACGGCGAGCCCTGCCGGGTCTCGAGCGTCGAGAGCCTCGACGCTGCGCTGCTCGGCAGTGGCTTCCCGGCCGATCGCGCGACTCGAACGCCGGATCCCTACCGTGCGTTCATCGATCTCGACCGCCGGAGCCACGGCGTCCGGCGCTGCGGCGCTGCCGCGCTCGAGCTCTCGCTGGTCGCCGACGGCGCGTACGACGCGTTCTTCGAGGCGTCGCTGATGCCTTGGGATCTCGCGGCCGCCGTGCTCTTCGTCACCGAGGCCGGCGGCACGGTGACCGATCGCGAAGGCAACCCGTTCCGGCTGGACTCTGTCTTCAGAGGGCAGGGCGAGGTGGTCGCCTCGAACGGTCGCGTTCACTCGGCTCTCTTGCTTGCGCTGGCGCACGGCAGCGCCTTGCCCCAGGTCGTCTCGACGCGGTAATCGAGGCGCGGCGCCGACTGGCGCGCGCGGCTCGAATCGGGCATAAGCCCGCCGCCACTTCCCCGGAAGAGGTGTTCCGATGGAGTCCAGCACACAGAGCTCTCAGGCGCGCGGCGCGCGCGACGACTCCCAAGCGCGCGACGCGAGCGCCGGCTCCTTCGAACGGGGCGCGCCGAGGCGGCGCCCCCTCTCGTCGAGCGGCGCCCGAACGAACGGGCGAGGCCGCGAGCTGAAGAAGACGATCTACCCGCCGGTGGTCGGCCGCGCGCTGCGCATGAGCGCCGAGGTGCGCGTCGCGCTCTGGGATCGCGCGCTCCGGCGCGTCCGCGAGACGCAGGAGGCCACGCTCCTCTCGTTCGTGCGCGCCGCCGACGGCAGCGAGTACGGCCGCCGCTACGGCTTCTCCACCATCCGCCGCTACGAGGACTACGCCGCGCGCGTCCCGGTCGGCGACTACGACTCCTTCTCGCCCTACATCGAGCGCATGCGCGCGGGTGAGTCGAACCTGCTCGTCCCCGAGACGATCCGCTACTTCGGCAACAGCTCCGGCAGCTCGAACAAGGGCAAGTCGAAGTTCCTGCCGATCGGCGATCGGCAGATCAAGTACCAGCGCGGCAGCGCGGCCGACTCGCTCTATCGCTACCTCGTGCGCTACGGCGAGAACGACTTCACGGGCGGCTACACGCTCGGCCTCTTCCCGCCGACCACGATGAAGAAGGACGGGCCGACCTGGGTCACCACCAACCCGTCGCTCCAGTCGATCAAGATGCCGGCGTTCGCCAAGCCGGCGCAGCTGCCCGACAAGGACATCCGCGACATCGACGACTACGATCTCAAGCTCGAGCGCATCGTCGAGCGCTATTACGACTACGACATCCGCGCGGTCGCGGGGACGACCTGCTGGTTCTCGCTCCTCTTCGACAAGCTGCTCGAGCTCGCGCGCGCCAAGGGCCACAGCGTGAGCGGCGTGCACGACATCTGGCCGAACCTGCGGGTGCTGGTCGGCGGAGGCGTCAGCGCCGAGCCCTACCTGCCCGTCCTGCGCGAGCGCATCGGCGGCGACTTCACCCTCGTCGACACCTACAACGCGACCGAGGGCGGCATCTTCGCGACGAGCGACCACTCGGGCGAGCGCGGGATGCTGATGATCCCCGACCGCGGGGTCTTCTTCGAGTTCGTGCCGGTCGAGGACGCGGAGGATCCGTGGCCGCGGCGAGTGCCGCTCTGGGAGGTCGAGAAGGATCGGCTCTACGCGATCCACGTGACCACGCCGAGCGGCCTCTACAGCTACCGCCTCGGCGATCTGGTGCGCTTCACCTCGACCGACCCGCTCCGCGTCGAGTTCGCGGGGCGCCTCAGCGGGTGCCTGAGCACCACGCAGGAGCTGACGACGCACATCGAGATCCAGCGCGCCGCCGAGGCCGCGCTCGCCGCGAGCGGGACCAAGTCGGTCGACTACGGTGCCGCGGCGGACGTCGGGGTCGAGGGCAGCGCGCGCTCGCGCTATGTTCTCTTCGTCGAGTTCGTCGGCGATCCGCCGGCCGATCGCGACGCGTTCGCTGACGCCTTCGATCGCGCGCTGAGCGATCAGAATCGCGTCTACAAGGAGCACCGGCACGACGACGTGGCCATTCTGAAGCCCGAGCTCGTCGTGCTGCCCCAGGGCTCGGTGCGTCGGTTCATGGCCGACATCGGCAACCACAGCGTGCAGACCAAGTTTCCACGGATCCTGGACGACGACCGCAAGAGCATCCTTCGCTCGTACGTTCGCTGAATCCATCCTGGATCTGTAGTTCGTGAACAGCCAAGTTCCGAATAGCACAGTGTGAACAGCACAGTTAGAGAGTACGTAGGATGCAAGACAAGCTCGGTGTAGTCGTCATCGGCGTCAACGGCGCCGTCTCTTCCACCCTGATCGCCGGCACCCGGCTCATGGCCCGCGGGCTCACCCCGCGTTACGGCATGATCACCGAGGCGGGCAACCCCGCGCCGGGCGAGCAGATCACCGATCTGCTCAAGTTCCCCGCGCTCGAGAACATCGTCTTCGGCGGCTGGGATCTCGCCTTCAAGAACACCTACGAGGCGGCCATCCACCACAAGGTGCTCCCGGCGGCCCAGCTCGCGGAGATCAAGGAGGAGCTCGAGGCCATCAAGCCGTGGCCGGCCGTCTTCTCCGGCGAGTACGCCGAGAACTGCAAGGGCGAGAACGTCGTCACGGCCAAAGACTTCCGCGGCGAGATCGAGCACATCGAGAAGTGCCTCGCCGAGTTCAAGCTCCAGCACGGCCTCGACCGCGTGGTGATGGTCAACCTCGCGTCCACCGAGAAGTGGATGGAGGTCACCGATGCGCACAAGAGCCTCGAGGCGTTCGAGAAGGGCCTCGACGCCAACGACCACTCGATCTCGCCGGCGATGCGCTACTTCTACGTGGCCAACAAGCTCGGCATGCCCTACTGCAACTTCGCGCCGAGCCTCACCAACATCCCGGCGCTCCAGCAGCAGGCCGACAAGCTCGGCAATCCCTACGCGGGCATGGACGGCAAGACCGGCCAGACGCTGCTCAAGACCGCGCTCGCCGCGATGTTCAAGGTCCGCAACATCAAGGTCGAGGGCTGGTACTCGGTCAACTTCCTCGGCAACAACGACGGCCTGATCCTCGACTCGCCGGCGAGCAACAAGACCAAGGTGCTCAGCAAGGCGGCCGTGCTCGACTCGATCGTCGGCTACCGCATCGAGAACCACCAGGTCCACATCCACTACTACAAGCCGCGCGGCGACGCGAAGGAGGCCTGGGACAACATCGATCTCATGGGCTTCTGTGGCGTGCCCATGCAGATGAAGATCAACTTCCTCTGCCAGGACTCGATCCTCGCCGCGCCGCTCGTCCTCGACCTCGTGCGGCTGCTCGACGTGGCCAAGCGCAAGGGCGAGAAGGGCATCCAGCGCCAGCTCTCGCTCTACTTCAAGAGCCCCTACTACGCCGCCGGCGAGCAGCCCCAGCACAACCTCTTCGACCAGGAAGAGATGCTCCTGGCCTGGGCGCGCAAGCACGCGGACAAGTGAGCGCCCGGCGCTCGTCAGAACGATGAAGAGCGGGGTCTCGCGTCGAACGCGGGGCCCCGCACGCCCATCCGGCCCCTGACCTCGATCCCGCGAGAGGACTCTCGACCATGGCAGCGAACGAGCTGGCGATCTTCGGAGGTGCTCCTGTGCTCTCGGCGGCGGACCACCGCGTGTGGCCGCAGGTCGAGGCCGACGACCGGGATGCGGTGCTGGCGGTGCTCGACCGCGGGATCCTGAGCGGCGGCGACGCGCCGGCGGCTCGCGCGTTCGAGCGCGACTTCGCGGCGTTCATCGGCGTCGAGCACGCGCTGCTCACGCACTCGGGGACGAGCGCGCTCGAGCTCGCCCTGCTCGCGGCCGGCGTGAAGGAGGGCGACGAGGTGATCGTCCCCGCCTACACGTTCGTCGCGACGCCGCTCTCGGTCATGTACGCGGGCGCGATCCCGCGCTTCGTCGACGTCGCGGCCGACACCGGCAACCTCGATCCGGCGCTGATCGAGGCCGCGATCGGCGAGCGCACCCGCGCGATCATGCCGGTGCACGTCCACGGCTGCCCCGCCGAGATGGACGCGATCCTCGCGATCGCGAAGAAGCACGACCTGATCGTGATCGAGGACGCCGCGCAGGCGCACGGCGCGCGCTATCGCGGCAAGAGCGCCGGCACGCTCGGCCTGGCCGCGGGCTTCTCGATGCAGTCGAGCAAGAACCTCTCGGCGGGGGAGGGCGGCGTGCTCGTCACGAGCGACGCCTCGCTCCTCGAGCGCGCCAACCAGGTGCGCAGCTTCGGCCAGAACATCCCGCTCGCCCATCGCGATCGCTTCGACCCCAGCCGCTCGCTCGACGGCGGCCCCCTGGTCTCGACCCGCGTGGGCCACATGTCGCGCGGCAACGAGATGCAGGCCGCCGTCGCTCGAGGGCAGCTCGCGAAGCTCCCGGCGCGCACGGCCGCCTCGCAGGCCAACGCCCGCCGGCTCTTCGCCCGGCTGCGCGAGCTGCCCGGCGTGCGCCCCTTCGGTGAGCCCGAGGGCGTCGAGAGCGTCTTCCACAAGGTGCGCGTCGGCTTCGACGCCGAGGCGGCCGGGATCGATCTCGCGCCGCGGGCGCTGCGCGGTGCGCTGATGCGCGCGCTCGAGGCCGAGGGCGTCAACGCGGTCCTCTGGCAGGACCACATCATGCCCGAGCACCCGCTCTTCGCACGGCTCGAGGGCTTCGGCGAGGGCTGGCCCTTCTCGCGCGCCGACGACATCGCCGAGCTGCGCGCGAGCTACGAGCCCTCGCGCTTTCCGGTGGCGCGCGCGCTCCTCGACACCTCGATCGTCCTCTTCTCCCAGACCCGCCCGCTCATCGCGCAGACCGCCGAGGTCGTGGATCGCTACGCCGAGGCCTTCGCCAAGGTGTGGGCGCGGCGCGACGCGCTGGTCGAGATCGCGCGCGCCGGCGAGGCCTGATGGCAGCGTCGGGGGAAGCCTCGGAGGACGGCGACATCGACGAGGGCGTGAAGGCGCGCTCGAGCCGCTGGGCGCGCGTCAAGGCCGTGGGCCGCTGGGTGCTCCTCCTCGTTGGCGTGGGCGCCGTGGTCTGGCTCATCCAGGACGCCGGCCCCGACGCGGTCTGGAGCACCTTGGTCCGCGCCGGCGCGTGGCTGCCCGTGGTGGTCGCGTGCGAGATCGGCTTCGCCGCAATGGACGTGCTCGCGCTGCGCCTGATCTACGGCAAGCAGGGCGCGGGCGTGCCGACGAGCGTCTGGCTGCGCTCGGGCATGATGGCCTACGGCATCATGATCCTGCTCCCGGCCGGCCGCGCCGGCGGCGAGGTGATGCGGGCGGCGACCCTCGCGCCGTACATCGGCGGCCCACGTGCCACGGCGGGCGCGACGCTGCTGCAAGGCGTCACGCTCTGGGGCAACACGCTGATCTCGATCCCTTGCTATGTGGCGGTCGGGCTCGGCTCGGGCTGGAGCTCGACCCTCGCGCTCCTCGTGGCGGGCAACGGCATCGTCACCGCGATCCTCGGATCGCTCCTCCTCTTCGGCGCGCGCTGGTCGAGCCTCGGAGGCTTCCTCGGCCGCCGCATCAAGGCGCTCGCCTCGCACGGGGCGCGCTTCGACGAGTCGTTGCGCGAGCTGCCGAGCACCCCCATCCTCCCCGTCGGCGCCGCCCTGCTGGGCCGCCTGTTCCAGTCGATGCAGTACGGTGTGATCCTCCTCGCGGTCGGCGGCGCGCTCACGGTCGAGAGCGGCCTCGTCGCCCAGGCCATCCATCTGGTCGGCGCCGGCCTCGGCGACATGGTCCCGAACCAGGCCGGCGTGACCGAGTTCGCCTACGACTTCTTCAAGGCCGACCTCGACTTCGAGGCCATGAAGGCGCAGGCGATCTCGATCGCGCTCCTGCATCGCATCTGCCAGTTCGGGCTCGCGGGCACGTGTCTCGGCGTCGGCGCGATCTGGAAGCCGACCGCGGATCGACAGCCGTCCGTCGCGCCCGAGGAGCCCGCCTGAGGTCGGAGAGCAGAGACCGAGAGAAGGACGCGCCCCTGCTCGAGCGGCTCGCGGACGCTCAGCACGCGCACCCATGGCGCTTCATCGGCGTCGCGTTCGCGCTCGGGCTCGCCGCGATGCCCTTCATCTACGGCATCCCCGGCTTCAACGACGGGCTCACGCTCAACAGCGACTTCACCGCGATGCTCCCCGAGAGCGCGCAGAGCGTGCGCGACCTCGCCGAGATTCAGGAGCGCTTCGGCGGCCAGCAGGCGATGACGCTGGCGATCGAGTCGCAGAACGGCGACGTCGAGGAGCTGCACCGCTTCACGCGCGCGTTCGTGGCCCGCGTCGAGCAACTCGAGGAGCACAAGGTCGCGGCGGTCGACTGGAACATCTCGGACTTCGCGACCTTCGTCGAGGACCACCGCCACCTCTACGCCGACCTCGAGGATCTCGAGGCGGTGCGGGACGCGCTCCGCGAGCGGCTCGACTACGATCGCGCCCGCGCCAACCCCTTCTTCCTCGATCTCGACGACGAGGCCCCCCCGCCCGATCCCGAGCCGGTCGTGCGGCGGATCGAGCAGCGGGCCGAGCGCGCGCGCCAGGACGCCGAGCGGCGCTTCCCGGAGGGCTTCCTCCAGCACCCGACCGAGAGCGTCGTCATCATGGTCGTCCACACCCGCATCCGCGAGGCGGGCGAGACCGACGCGCTGGTCGTCGCGATCGAGAGCGTCATCGACGACCTCGATCCGGACGATCACATCCGCGTCTACTGGGGCGGCACTCTGATCGAGGTGCGCGACGAGACGGCGTCGCTCACGGCCGAGGTGTTCTACGCGACGCTCCTCACGGTCGCCTTCGTGCTCCTCGCGATCTACATCTTCTTCCTTCGCATCCGGCCGATCCCGCTGCTCTCGCTCGGGCTCGTCCCGCCGATCCTCGTCACGTTCGCGGTGGCCGAGCTCACGGTGGACTACCTGAACGCCTCGAGCGCGTTCTTGGCCAGCATCGTCGTCGGCAACGGCATCAACCCTCAGGTGATCTGGCTCGCGCGCTACTTCGAGGTGCGGCGCGCCGGGGGGAACGTGCGGACCGCGCTGATCACGAGCCACCGCGGCACCTGGAAGGGGACGCTCACCGCCTCGCTGGCGGCGGGCGTCGCGTACGGCTCGCTCATGAGCACCGACTACCGCGGCTTCCGCGACTTCGGCGTCGTCGGCGGCAGCGGCATGGTCTTCTGTTGGATCGCGACGTTCCTGCTCCTCCCCGCGCTCTCGGTCGCCTTCGAGCGCATCAAGCCGCTGACGTTCAAGGCAAAGGCCGCGCAGAAGGGGATCTATGGGGTCATCTTCGCGCGCCTCGCGATCGGCTCGGCCAAGCCGGTCCTGATGGTCTCCGTCCTGATCACGTTGGTGACCGGCGCGGTGGTCGGCGTGGGCGTCGCGCAGGACCCGATGGAGTACGACTTCCGCAAGCTGCGCTCCATCCGCGATCCCGACTCCGATCCGGAGAAGGTGCTCCGCTTCTCGCAGGAGATCCTGACCGAGACCCTCTCGGGCAGCGCGCTCGCGGTGCTCGCGTCGAGCCGTGAGGAGGC
>JAEZBP010000234.1 GCA_023427125.1 Pseudomonadota bacterium
CCCGTATCGTGTGGCGCGACGCCTCCGCCCGCTGGCGCATCCGCGCGCGGATGCGCCGGGCGGCGATCGGCGAGCGCGACGCGGAGCCGCTGCTCGAGCGCGCAGGATACAAGGTGCGCGATCGCCAGGTGCGCGCCTCGCTCGAGTACCGCCTCGACGGCGAGCCCTGCGTGGTCGAGGTGCAGGCCGACTACCTCGTCGAGCGAGACGGGCGCGCGTGGGTGGCCGAGGTGAAGACCGGCCGGGCGGCGCCCCGGCTCTCCACCCGGGCGACCCGCCGCCAGCTCCTCGAGTACGCCCACGCGTTCGACGCCGCCGGCGTGCTCCTCGTGGACGCCGATCGCGGCACCGTCCATCGGGTCACCCTCCCCGCCCCGCGCTCCCTCCCCTCGCTCTCGCGCGATCTGGCGATGGTCGCGATCGGGATCGCGATCGGCGCCCTCGCCGCGCTCGTCGCCGCCCGGATCGACCTCTGATTGCGCCGGCCGGAGCGTGCCTTCATCATCCGCGCCGCCATGAGCCGCATCTACCGAACGCTCCCTCCCCCCGGCACCAAGATCGGCCTCGCCTTCTCGGGCGGCCTCGACACCCGCGCCGCCGTCGCCTGGATGAACGAGAAGGGCGTCGAGGTCTACGCCTACACGGCCGATCTCGCGCAGCCCGACGAGAAGAACGTCGCGGACATCCCGCCGATCGCGATGGATCACGGCGCCAAGGCCGCGCGGATGATCGACTGCCGCGAGGCGATGGTGCGCGAGGGCATCGTCGCCATCCAGTGCGGCGCGTTCCACCTCACGAGCGGCGGCAAGAAGTACTTCAACACGACGCCGCTCGGGCGCGCGGTCACCTCGACCGCGATCGTGCGCGCGATGCGCGAGGACGGCGTGCACGTCTTCGGCGACGGCTCGACCCACAAGGGCAACGACATCCAGCGCTTCTTCCGCTACGGCATCCTCGTCGACCCGGAGCTGCGCATCTACAAGCCCTGGCTCGATCCGCGCTTCAACGAGGAGCTCGGCGGCCGCAAGGAGATGAGCGAGCTGCTCGAGCGCATCGGCAAGCCCTACAAGATGGGCACCGAGAAGGCCTACTCCACCGACGCCAACGTGCTCGGCGCGACCCACGAGGCCAAGGACCTCGAGCGGCTCGACACCGGCATGCGGATCGTCGAGCCCATCATGGGCGTCGCGCACTGGAAGGACGGCGTCGCCGTCGCTCCCGAAGAGGTCACGATCGAGTTCGAGGCGGGCGTGCCCGTCGCGATCGGCGAGAGGCGCTTCGCGTCGACCTTCGAGCTCTTCGTCGAGTGCAACGCGATCGGCGGCCGGCACGGGCTCGGGATGAGCGATCAGATCGAGAACCGCGTGATCGAGGCGAAGAGCCGAGGGATCTACGAGGCGCCCGGGATGGCGCTGCTGCACCTCGGCTACGAGCGCTTGCTCAGCGCGATCCACAACGAGTCGACGACCGACCTCTACTTCACGCTCGGCCGCCGGCTCGGGCGCCTCCTGTACGAGGGCAAGTGGTACGACCCCGAGGCGCTCATGCTCAAGGACACGCTGACCCGCTGGATCGCGCCGGCGATCAGCGGCCGCGTCACGCTCGAGCTTCGCCGCGGCGACGACTACACGATCCTGAGCACCGAGGCGCCGCACATGGCGTACGACCCGGAGAAGCTCTCGATGGAGAAGGTCGAGAGCATCTTCACGCCCGAGGATCGCATCGGCGCGCTCGAGATGCAGACGCTCGCGCTCGGCGACAACCGCGCGCTGCTCCTGCACTACCTCGACACCGTGAAGCGCCTCGGCGCCGGCACCACCGTGATTCCGATCGACAAGATTCTCGAGGAGTAGCGGCGCGCCGATTCACATCGGTCGCTCCGCTACGTGACGGCGGCCCCAGGCGATCCGTGAGTGCGCCCGGGGACCGTTCGAGGGTAGGCTTCCCGAGTTGACCGCCTCCCCCGAGATGGACGAAGAGCCGAGCGGGCTCGGCGTCACGCTGCCGCATCAGCTGGGCCGGTTCACGCTGTGCCGCGAGCTGGGCGCCGGCGGGATGGCCACCGTCTACCTCGGCCGGATGACGATGGCGGAGGGGTTCGACCGCTTGGTCGCCCTCAAGACCATCCACAACCACCTCGCGCGCGCGCAGACCTTCGTCGACATGTTCCTCGACGAGGCGCGCATCGCCTCGCTCATCAGCCACCCGAACGTCTGCAGCGTCTACGACTTCGGCAGCATCGGCGGGACCTACTTCCTCGCGCTCGAGTACCTGATCGGCGAGCCGCTCCACGAGCTGGTCAACCGGATCGCGGCCAAGCGCGGCGACGATCTGATGCAGGCCCTGCCCTACATCGCCGCGCGCATCCTCGCCGACGCGTGCGAGGGCCTGCACGCCGCCCACGAGACCCGCGGCAACGACGGCAAGCGGCTCGACATCGTCCACCGCGACGTGTCGCCGCAGAACCTCTTCGTCACCTACGACGGCTCGGTGAAGGTCGTCGACTTCGGGTGCGCCAAGGCTATCGCGCGCGTCACGCAGACCGACACCGGGGTCATGAAGGGGAAGGTCTCGTACGCCGCGCCCGAGCAGCTGCGCGCCGGTGAGGTCGACGCCCGCGTCGACGTGTGGGCGCTCGGCGTGTGCCTCTGGGAGACGCTGACGCTCACGGATCTCTTTCGGCGCGACAACGCCATCCAGAGCGCGATGGCGGTGCTCGACGAGCCGATCCCGCGCGCCGACGACGTCGCCCCCTCGGTGCCACGGCAGCTCGCCGACATCGCGGCGAAGGCGCTCGAGCGCGATCCCGAGCAGCGCTACCCGAGCGCGCGCGCGTTGGGGCGCGATCTGCGGGCCTTCATCGCGGCCGCCGGCGTGAGCTTCGAGAGCGCGGAGCTCGCCGAGTGGATGGGCTACCTCTTCGAGGAGCGGCAGCGCGAGGTCCTCGCGATGGTCGCCGAGGTCGAGAGCGGGAGGACGTCGGGCGTCGGGCGCTCGACCGCGAAGGCGGGCTTCGTGAGCGGCGTCGGGATCGGCGAGGCGTCCACCCAGCTCGCGAAGGCGGTCTCCAGCCGCAAGTCGAAGGCCGAGTGGCACGAGGAGGCACCGCAAGAGAGCGAGCGCTCCACGCGCCGAGCGTTGAAGCTCGACCCGGAGCCGGACGATCCGGTGGTGCTGCCGACCCGCACGCGCGCCTGGCTCTGGGGGCCGCTCGTGCTCCTGCTGCTCGCCGGCGGCGCCTACGGCGGGCTGCGCTGGGCCGGCATCGATCCTTTCGGCGCCGCGCACGCGAGCACCCCGGAGATAGAAGCCCCCGAGAGCGCGACGCCCTCGGCCGATCCGGCGCCGCTCGACGACGAGCCGGTGGCTGCGGCGGACGCCGGGGTTGCAGCGGCAACGACGATCGCGGAGGAGCCCGAGGC
>JAEZBP010000270.1 GCA_023427125.1 Pseudomonadota bacterium
TCTTCGACGACAGGATGTGCCCAATGAGGTGCGTGCTCGCTCGCTCGGCGCCGGCCGCGCTCGTCCTCGCCTTGCTCCTGCCCGGCTGCTTCGCGTGGCCGTGGGACGAGGTGATCGCGCAGCGCGACGGAGGGTCAGGCGACGCGAGCGCGACCGACGCAGGAGAGAGAGACGCGGGCGCGAGAGACGCCGGGAGCGACGGCGCGGCGAGCGATGCTGCGCAGGACGGCGGCGCCCGCTTGCCCGATCGGCTGCTCGTCTTCTCGCGCCTGTCGATCGATGCGCCGTCCGGCGCGGGCGCGGTGGGCTTCGACCTCGACGGCGTCGTCTCCGAGGGGCTGAGCGAGCACTGCGACGATCGAGCCGACGAGGTCTCACCGGCGGGTGTCCCTGGGATCGACAACGTCTTTGCGCAGGTCATCGGCACAATCGAGGACTTCACCGGCGCCTCCGTCGAGGGGATCTTCGCGCAGCGGATCGACGCGGGCGTGTCGCTCGCGATCGAGCTGTCCGAGCTGGACGACGCGCTCGACGACGACGCGGTGCGCGTTCGCGCGTTCCTCGCGTTTCACGCCGATCCCGGCGCGCCGCGGCGTGAGGATGGGCGGCTCGCGCCCGGACAGACCTTCGCGCTCCAGCCGATCGGCGATCCGGGCTCCGGCCGGATCGAGGACGGCGAGCTGATCGTCGAGCTCGGCGAGCTCCCGCTGCCGCTGCCGCTGATCGATGGGGGCGTACGCGTGTTCTCCCTGAGCGACGTGAGGTTGCGGGGCGTGTTGAGGGAGGACTCGATGACCAGCGCGGTGCTCGGCGGGGCGCTCTCGCTCGCCCAGCTCTCCGGGGCCATTGCGACGGTGCTCGGGTCGGTGGCCGATCTCGACTTCGATGGCGCCATCTGTCGCGCGCTCTCGGTCGGCGCCTCCGTCGAAGCGATCGAGGCGCGCGCGCTGGGCGAGGGCACCCTGCCGCTCGTGTGGGCCGCTCACTCGACCCCCGAGCTCGGCTGTGTCGGTGCGCGAGGCTACCCACTCACGGGCGGACCCGGTTCGGCCACGGTCCGTGTGAACGAGCGCCGCGGCGGGACCTTGCGGGACGGCCACACCGTCCAGATCTTCCACGGCCAGCCGCTCCCGACCTGTGAGCCGTGCATCGAGGAGCGCGTGAGCGACGGGATGTTCACGTTCGATGCGGTCGGTGGAGCGTGGTTCTCCTGGCGGGTCCTGGCGGGCCCGACGCCGATGAGCGCATCTGACCCGGTCGCCACCGTCGGATACTTCGGTCGCGTCGCCGTCGGGACCGCGCGCGACAACGCGATTGAGTACGTCTCGCACGCGACGGCGGAGGCGCTGGCGCACGAGCACGGGCGATCGCGGGAGTCGAGCTCCACCATGGTCGTCGGCACCGTTCGCGACTGCGCCGGCGCGCCGCTCGGCGGGGCCGAGGTCCGCGTCTTCGTGGCCGGTGAGCGGCTCGTCGACGGGATGGTCGCCGGGGCCGAGACCGCGGCGTTCGTCGGCTACCGGGACGGACTGGGAGAGGTGAGCCAGCGCCCGTTCTCGAGCGCCGGCGACTATGTCGTCGGCAACCTGCCGCGTGCTTGGGGGCCGGTGCACCTCGAGGCGTGGGCGACGCTCGAGGAGGGCGCGGCGCCGGTCCGAGTCGCGTGCGAGCAGCTCGAGCCTTTCGGCACGGACGAGGCGGTCCTCATCGACCTCGGCCCGACCCGGATCCCCGAGGCCTATCCATTCCGCTCGCCCTGCCGATGATCCACCGGTCGGGGAGCGAGCGCGTGCTGTCCAGTCGAGACGACGCTGTGTATGGTGCGCCAGACAGATCGGCCGTGCTCGCGCGGGTGCGCTCCGCGCGCTCAGGTGGCACGCGCCTCGCTGAGGGTGCGGTGGTGCAGGTTTGGCGGCTCGACTTCATGACGTCCGCTCGGCATCATCGCGGCGGATGAGGGCCTGGGCTGTGCTGGCGATCGCGACGATCGCGCTGTGGGCGTCGCCCGCGGGTGCGCAGGAGGACGCCGCGGAGGCCTTCACCGAGGGCCGGCGCGCGTTCGAGGGGGCGCGCTACGAGGAGGCGCTCGAGGCCTTCCGGCGCTCGCAGCAGCTGATGTCCTCGCCCAACTCGCGGCTGATGGCTGCGCGCTCGCTGCGTGCGCTCGGTCAGCTGGTGGAAGCGCGCGAGGAGCTCTGGGGCGCCGAGGGGGACGCGTCACTGCGGGTCGCCGCCGAGCCGCGCTACCTCGAGACGCTGCGGGCCGTGCAGGCGGAGGGAGCCGAGCTCGACGCCCTGGTCGCGCGGGTGCGCCTCGAGGTGGAGGGCGTCGCGCCAGGGGTGGCGTACGAGGTTCGGGTCGGCGAGCGGCCGGTCGATCCTGCGCTCATCCACACGGTGTTCTGGGTCCTGCCGGGGGAGACGCTCGTCGTCGTCGAGGCCGCCGACGGTCGCTCCACGACCGCCTCGCTGCGTGCGCAGGCGGGTGAGGTGCATCCGCTCTCGATCGCGCTGCCTCCACTCGAGCCCGAGAGCCCGGTGGAGCCGGAGGCCGTCGCGTCCCTCGCCCCGTCGCCGGCGCCGGCCGCGCACGAGCCGATCGCCGCGGCGACGGTGTCGCCGTTTGCACCGATCGGCTGGATCGCGCTCGGCCTCGGGGTCGCGTCGCTCGGCGCGTTCGGCGCGTTCTACGCGATCGCCGACGATCACTACGCGCAGCTCGCGACGCGCTGCGCGGTTGAGCCTTGCACGCCGGCGGATGCCGGGGATGGTCCGACCTTCGCGCTGCTCAGCAACGTGTTCTTCGTCTCGTCGCTCGTGCTCTTGCCGGCCGCGGTCGCGTCCCTCGTCGCCGCGCAGCTCGACGTCGGCTCGGTGACCTTCGCGCTCAGTCCTGGCGCGCTGCACGCACGCGTGCTCTTCTGACCGACGGTGACCGCCGACGATGATGTCTCGAGCCCTCCCGTCGATGGCGAAGAGCGCACGTCTCAGACGGCCTCGCAGGGGATCGTCCTTCCGCGACTGCCGCAGCTCGCCCGCCGGCCGCCGCAGATCACGTGGCGCTCGGCGGGCGGTCAGCTCCAGCGCAGCGTCGAGGGGCTGCTCGTGGTCGGCGCGGCGTCCGAGAGCGACGTCCTGATCGAGGGGGATCCCAAGGTCTCTCGCCTGCACGGCGAGCTCGAGCTGCGCTCCGATGGCGTGTGGATCACGGACGTGGGCAGCCGCAATGGGACGTACGTCGACGGCGTGCGTGTCCAGAGCGCGCGGCTGCACCACGGCGCGCGGGTGCGCGTCGGCGACACCGAGATCGAGGTCTCGTACGACGCGACGCCGCGTGCGGTCGAGCTCTGGCCGATCGACCGCTTCGGGCCGATCCTCGGCCGGAGCACGGCGATGCGCGAGCTCTTCTCGTGGCTCGACCGCGCGGCGCGCAGTGACGCGACCCTCTTGATCGAGGGTGAGACGGGGACGGGCAAGGAGCTGGTCGCGACGGCGGTGCACGAGGCGTCGCCGCGCGGTCACAAGCCGCTGTCGATCATCGACTGCGCGGCGCTCACCGAGACGCTGCTCGAGGCCGAGCTCTTCGGCCACGCCAAGGGCGCGTTTACCGGGGCGCACGTCGCGCGCGCTGGCGCGATCGAGGCCGCTGACGGAGGGACGGTCTTCATCGACGAGGTCGGCGAGCTGCCGCTCGCGCTGCAGCCCAAGCTGCTGCGCGCGCTCGAGTCGCGGACCGTGCGGAGAATCGGTGAGAACGAGCAACGCAAGGTGGACGTCCGCTTCGTGACCGCGACTCACCGCGACCTGCGCTCGATGGTCAACGAGGGGACGTTCCGGGAGGATCTCTACTTTCGGTTGGCCGTGCTCAAGGTGCGCGTGCCGGCGCTGCGCGAACGCGCCGACGACGTCGCGCTGCTCGCGGAGCACTTCATGGGCGGCGACGCGCTCGGTCCCGAGCTGGCTCGCGAGATCGCGCAGCGCCCCTGGCGCGGCAACGTGCGGGAGCTCCGCAACTTCGTGGAGCGCGCGATGGCGTTCGGCGCCGAGCAGGCGCTCGCGTCGGCCGACGAGCTCGGCGGGCCCGCGGAGCCGAGCGCCGCGACCGAGGCGCCTTATCACGCCGCCCGGGCGGCGGTGTTGGCGCGCTTCGAGCGCGAGTACGTGGCGGGGCTGCTCGCTCGGCATCCGGGAAACATCGCTGGCGCCGCGCGGGCGGCGGGGCTCACGCGCGCGTACTTGTATCAGCTGATCGAGAAGCACGGCCTCCGCGCGCGCGGTTGAAGGCCCGCGAAGGCGGGTGCTACCGTGCCCTCGCGTGGGTGCCCTACGACGCAGCTCCGCGAGCCACGCACGTCGCGCGGCTCGACGCGCCTCGCGCGCTCAGGGCGAGCGCATCGGGCGCTACGAGATCCTCTCGCACATCGCGATGGGGGGCATGGGCGAGGTCTACCTCGCCCGCACCGTGGCGCTGGCCGGCTTCGAGCGCCTGGTGGCGCTCAAGCTGTGTCACCCGCAGCTGCTCGACGATCCCGAGTTCGTCGCGATGTTCTTGGACGAGGCGCGGATCGCCGCCTCGATCCGGCACCCGAACGTGGTCGGGACGCTCGACGTCGCGCAGGAGGACGACGCGCTCTACATGGTCATGGAGTACGTCGAGGGCGAGAGCCTCGCTTCGCTGCTGCGCCGCGCGGGCAGCCCGGTCGACATCCCGTGTCTCGTCCGCGTGTGCGTGGACGCGCTCCGCGGGCTGCACGCGGCGCACGAGCTCCGCGATCACGAGGGCCGTCCGGCCAACGTCATCCACCGCGACGTCACCCCGCAGAACCTCCTCGTGGGGCTCGACGGGATGACCCGGCTGACCGACTTCGGCGTCGCGAAGGCGGAGGCGCGCGCGACGGTGACCAAGGAGGGCTCGGTCAAGGGGAAGCTCGGATACCTCGCGCCCGAGCAGCTCAAGGGCCGGCCGCTGGATCGGCGCGTCGATCTGTTCGCCGCCGGGGTCGTGGTGTGGGAGGCGCTGGTCGGCACACCGCTCTTCCGCGGCACGACCGACGCGGACACGGTGGGGAGGGTGCTGACCGCGCCGATCCACCCTCCCTCGACGCTGCGCGCGGACGTGCCGGAGGCCCTCGACGAGATCGTCATGAAGGCCCTCGCTCGCGAGCCGGACGATCGCTTCGCGACCGCTGAGGCGCTGGCCGCGGCGCTCGAGTCCGCCGTGACGCCCGCCTCGCATTCGACCGTGGGCGCCTGGGTCCGCGAGCAGGCCGGCGACGAGCTCGAGGCGCGGCATCAGCGCGCGTCGACGCCCTCGAAGCCCGCCCCTCGCGCGCTTGCGCCGGCGCCCGACCCGCTGCTGCACGAAGCGCCGACTCAGGTCTCTCGCGTCGAAGAGCTCGCGCTCGACGACGCGACGGAGCGCGTCTCCGGCGCGGTCTCGAGTGTCTGGGACGTCGGGCGACCGCGGCGCCCCCGGGCGATGTGGGGATGGATGCTGGCCGCGCTCAGCGCCGTGGGCGTCGCCGCGGTGGCGCTCGGGCTCTTGGCGAACGGTGCCCACCCCGAGGTTCCCGACCTCCCGCCGCCCATCGGAGAGGGGCCTGCCGAGAACCCCGTCGCGCCGCCTGTCGTCGCGCCGCCTGTCGTCGCGCCGCCTGTCGTCGCGCCGCCTGTCGTCGCGCCGC
>JAEZBP010000317.1 GCA_023427125.1 Pseudomonadota bacterium
TCAGATAGACCTGGCTGTCGGCGTTGAAGGGGCTCCGCACCGAGCCGTCCGGGTTGTAGAGCGGGGCGGCGAAGCTGGAGTTCTGGAGGCCGAGCGAGACGTTCAGGTACGGAAGGAAGTCGTACCCGACCGCCAGCACGAACGAGGTGAAGTGCCGCCAGTGCGTCGGGCTGTCGTCCTCGAGGGTGACCGTGCCGCCGTTGACGTTGACCTGAGCGGTCGCGATCTCGTCCGCGTACATGCCGAGATAGAACGCCGAGAACTGCACGGTGAAGCCCGCGAATGGCATCACGCTGAACGCGAGACCGGTCACGATCAGGTCGCGCGCCGTGGTGCTCGAGCCCGCCTGGGTGCAGACGGGTGAGATCCGACGATCGTCGACCGCCTCACACAAGGGCACGTTGTCCGGAGTCGAATACCCCGGCGCGGCGCCGTCCTGGATCTGTGCGACGTTGGAGAGGCCCCACCACCGCCGGTACCCGAAGCTCGCGCTCACGGTGAACGACGCGAGCTCGGGGAAGGGCCGCGTGGCCGTCAGGGTGAGGCCGGTCTGGAGGATCCGCCTCGCCGCTTGGCTACCCTTGCTGAGGGGGAAGACCACGCGCGCCGCGCCTTGGAAGACGAAGCCCTCCCAGGCGAGGTTCTGGCGCAGATCGAGGGTCGTGTCGAAGAGGATCGGCTCGCGGTTGTAGGTGTCGCTGTTCGAGTCGGTCAGCTCGATCTGCAACCCCTGATTGAGCCACACGAACGTGGTGTCAGTCAGATAGAACCGCGGCGTCAGGCTGAACGACATCACATACGTCGGATCGTACGTGAGCTGAGCGCTCGGATCGAGCGTGTGGAGGTTCACCGCGTTCGTGTACGAGAAGAACGAGTTGGCGAAGGTCAGCGCCGGGCCACGCCGGGCGGGCGCTTCCTCCTCTTCCTCTTCTGCTCCTGCGTCCTCGGTCTCCGTCTCGGCGCTCTCGGCCGAGTCGGGCGCGGAGAGCGCGCCGGCGTCGCTGCTCTCGTCCGACGCCTCGGGCGCGACCTCGGCCGGCGCGCTGGTGGTCTCGAGCGGCGCCTCCTCGAGCGCCGGCTCGCTGTCTGCGGCCTCCGCGGGGTCTGTCTCCGCGGGAGCGGCGTCCGCGGGAGCGACGTCGGCCGGATCGGCCTCCTCGAGGGGAGCCGCCTCCGTGCCCTCGTCGGGCGCGTCCTGGGCCCCCGCGGGGATCGCCATGCCGTTCAGCAGGGCGATCCCGGAGAGGACCGCGAGCACGTAGAGTGCGTTGCGCATCGCTCTGCCCTCAGGGCTGGGCCCCGAAGCCGAGCTGCCAGGTGAGTCGACGAACGAGGTCGATGTTGTCGATGAAGCTGTTCAGCTCGAACGCCGCCTGCTCATCGGTCGCGGCGCGGGCCGCGAGCGTGTTCGCGCGGTTGAGCAGCAGGGCTCCCACGCCGTGCTCGACACCGCCTTCCTCGTAGGAGACCGCGACGTACGTGAGACCGCTCGAGGGATCGGTGTACTCGACGAGCGGCAGCGACGGGTCGATCGCGATCTCCTCCGCGCCACCACGCACCCAGATGCGCGAGTGGTTGAGGAAGTCTTGGTCGTACGTCTCGGGGATGTAGGCCATCCCGAAGACCGCGGCGTAGAGCTGGATGGAGAACGAGGCGTTGGGCGCCAGCGGCGTGCCGGTCATGTTGCCCTCCTCGATCTCGAGGGCATCCGGGTAGACGACCGTGCCGCTCTCCACGCGCGGCGCGATCGCATTCCAGTCCTCACCGAGGAGACCGCCGAAGAAGCGGGTCACCGAGGGGCCGAACGTGCTCGCGAAGTTGAGCTGGTAGCGGCGGATGTCCGAGTCGGTGTCGCGCCCGAGGAAGTACGTCGTCGGATCGGCGAGCACCAAGAGCGCGAGGATCTTGTCGTAGAAGTAGCCGACGCGCTCCAGCTGATCGAACCAGAAGTAGCCCGCGTCGAAGTCCCACGTCGTCTCGAGGAAGCGGCCGTCGAAGCCGTCGACCTCCGCCGTGACCGAGTCACCGAAGTTCGCCATGAGCAGCGCGGTGGATCCGTCGCCGCGCGTGGCGGTCGTGTACTCGCCCGGCTCGGGCGCCGTGACGACGCGGGTTAGCGTCTGGTAGGACGCGCCGCCCGCGAGGGTGTAGGCCCCGAGCCCGCGCTCGGCGGTGAAGAACGCCTCGAAGCCCGGCGAGTCCCCGAAGATGTCCTGGAAGATCGGGCGGTAGAGCGCGTAGGTCTGGTTCGCGCGCTGCAGCTTCTCGAAGTAGCGGCCGTGGATCCGCGCCGCCGTGCCGTCGACGTTGAAGCCGAGCCGGCCGCGCCGGAAGTTCGTGAAGACGTAGTAGTTCCAGTAGCTGTCGATGACGCTCTGGACGCTCTCGTACGCATCGGCGCCCGAGTCGTAGCGGTAGCAGCCGGGGCTGAGGTCCGCCTGCTCGTCGCTGCAGAAGCGGTAGGGCACGGCCATCCGGCCCTGCTCGTCCATCATCGGGTCGTTGATGCCGTTCCGCGCGAGGAAGGGCTCCGCGCCGAGGCTGGTGTAGGGGACGTCCGCGCGCCGCTCGAGGTTCGCGCGGCCGCCCACGAGCGCCGGCCACTCGGTGTAGGTGTGAGCCGAGGGGCTGCCGCCGACGAGGAACGAGTCGATGGTCAGGTTGACCGGCCAGCCGGCCGATTGGATGAAGGCCACCCACCCGAAGGCGCCCGTGTCCGGCACCTCCTGGAAGACCTCCACGAGGTCGGCGTAGCCCATCTTGAGCGCGGCGTAGTCGTAGTGGCCGAGGCCGTGCGCGTCGCTGACCACGAAGTTGTGGCCATAGTCCATTACCGTGCTGTAGCTGTACTCGTAGATGCGGCCGTCGACCTCCGCCTCGGTGAGCGGATCCCACGCGCGCGGGCGCATGTTCCCGTCGTCACGGAGCTCCCAGTAGCGCGCGTTGTAGTTCAGCGCGTCGAAGCTGCCGCTGAAGTTGTGGCGCAGGCCGACCGTGTGCCCGACCTCGTGCAGCGCGAGGCCGCTCATGATCGGGTGGAGCATCATCTGCCGCACCTTCTCGTAGTCGATCGAGCCATCCTCGTTGTGCAGCGTGTAGCTGACGCCGTTCCACTCGATCGCCTCGCGGTTCGCCACCTTGCGGGTGATCTCGCGGGCCAGGCCGAGCAGGCCTTCGTCGGCGAAGTCGCCGAAGTCGACGCCCTGGTGCTGCTGGAGCCGGTCACGCAGGCGCAGGCTCTCGACCAGGTGCTGGGCGCGCATCCCGCGGAGCGGCGAGGCCTCCTCGAGCACCCGGTCGTCGAGGGGGGTGCTCGGATCGATGCCCGCCATCATCAGCATCTCCGGCGAGGTCATCCACTGCTCGATGTCCGTGCCCCGGAGGCGGGACAGCGCGGCGTCGCCCTGGTTGATGCCGTCGCCGAAGGCGCCGGCCACCCTCAGGCGCCGCCGGGCCTCGGCCGCGCGCTCGACGAACTCGGCCGGGCTCTGGGGCGCCTGCTGCGGACGACCGCCGGCTCGGGCCCACGAGAAGTCCATCGCCGCGTTGATGCGCTCGACGTCGTGTCCGTCGACCGGCACGACGTGATCGTGCGCGGTGCGCGTGCTGTGACCCTCCATCTCACCGGTGAGGCGCATGACCCACTCATCGACCGGCGCGCCGTCGGCGATGTCGGCCTCGGTGATGTCGCCGTTGAGCAGGCGGACGATGTCGCGGCCGAACGCCGAGACCGTCTCGAGGCCCGCGCCGTAGATGAACGCGTTGCCAGCGATGATCTCGCCGGTCAGCGGATCGGCCGCGCTCGGGCCATAGCCGAGCGGGCTCGAGCTGTGGGGCTCGTTCACGTAGCCGAGCACGCTGAAGCGGAGATCGCCGATGCGCGCGGTGGTGCCCTCCGGCCCGCACGCCTCGGGCGCGCCTGCAGCCACCGGGCTGTTGCACACCAAGAACATGCTGCCCTGCGTCTCGCGGGTCCGCTCGCTCTCGCAGCCCGTGCCGCCGTTCGCGAGGCACTCGTTCTCGCGGAGCGACGCGACGACCTCGCCGAACGCCGCGCTGTACTCCGCCGCGACCACGTTGGCCTCGGGCAAGAGCGCCTCGGGCCAGTTCGCGGTCGTGTGGTACACGACCGGCTGCACCTGACGATCGCGGTAGGGGATCGTGCAGGCGCCCTGGATGCGGCCGTCGACCACGAGGCGCCGCGACCGGCCCCAGTCGAGATCGCAGAACGATCCGCGGCCGTCCGCGCACTGGGTGTTCTCGGTGCAGGTCACGATCGCGCCCTCGGCGTCGCGCTTGTGGCTATCGACCCAGAGGTTGTGGCGGTTGGCGAAGCGGTAGCGCATCGGCTCGACGAGGCCATACGAGACGTCGTAGCCGGGGCGCTCGGTGACGAAGTAGCCGAAGCGGTCCATGCGATCGCCGGTGTAGAGCTGCGGCTCGTAGTCGTGGTCGGGGTCCACGCGCAGGAACGAGTTGCGCACCGTGATCTCACTCGCCGTGCAGTCGACCGGGTTGCCGTCGAGGACCTGGTAGATGAAGCAGGCCGGGAGCCGGGCCCAGCCGAAGTCGATCTCGGTGGGGCGCACGAACATCTTGTTCGTGATCTCCATGTACGCGAGGGGCGAGGCCTCGTCCGCCGGATCCATGCGCTCGAAGCGCGGCGCGTTCGGGTCGTTCTCGTCCTGCACGAACCACGACACCGGCTCCATGACGAGCGCGTCGAAGTACCGGTTCAACATCATGAAGTTCGGGTCCGTGACGAGGTTCGCCGACCAGTTCACGCGCATGTAGTCGCGCTGGTGCCAGGGGCGGTCCGTGGAGTTCTCCACGATCACGTTGAGCCGCTCGCCGGTGACCGGGTTGTAGTCGTGGCGGATGTCGAAGTGCGACTCGATCGTATACGCCGCGACGACCGCGCCCTGCGCGTCGGTGGAGCCGTTGATGCCCTCCGGCTCGGCGCCCGCGATCTGCTCGTAGCTGCGGCGGGCGACCAGGAGGTCCTCCTGGATCTCCCACTCGATGCGCTCGAGCGTGCCTTGCTCGCCGACGAACGTGAAGCTCGCCCCGTACGGCGTGTCGACGACCGTCGACAGAGAAAACCACTCGCTGCCGAGAAGATCGGTCTTGCGAGTGACGTTGGGCTGAACACGGTTCACCGGATCCTGCACGTCACAGCCGGTCAGCGCGCTGATCAGCAGGGTCAACGGAACCAGAAGCCACGCTCGATTCATTTCGCATCCTCCCGCGGGCGATGCCGCCCGGCACGGGTCCTCGCGCCTCGCCATGGGGCGCGGGCGGGCCCAGAGCAAGAAGCGTGCACGGCTGTTTTCCCTAGCGCTGTGCTGGCTTCGGCCCGGGCGGGGGTCGGCGCTCTTGGCGTCCGTCAGGAAGGCGACGTCACGGCGATGACGCTGAGTTGCTTGGCGCGCGCTTCGCGAGCGCGCGGGCCGAGCTGCGCGGCCCTGCCGGCTCGTGCGATGCTCCGCCGGCATGTCGAGCTCCCGAGCCAGCCGCACCGCGCGGATGGTCGCCGCCTATCGCGCGCGGGCGAGCGCACAGCCTGGTGCGATCGCTCACGATCAGTGGGCGGCGGCGCTGGCCGGCGACGAGGGCTACGAGGACGCCGCGCGCTACGACGGTGCGCATGCGCACATGGAGACCTTCATGGCGGTGCGCACGGCGTTCTTGGACGCAGAGGTCCGACGCGCGCTCGAAGAGGGCGTGCGTCAGATCGTGATCCTCGGTGCCGGCTACGACACGCGCGCGGCCCGGCTCGCCCGCGAGGGGGCGCGCTTCTTCGAGGTCGATCAGCCGGCGACGCAAGCGGACAAGCGCGCGCGCCTCGAGCTCCTCGACGGATATCCGAGCGACGCCGCGACCTACGTGGCGTGCGACTTCGAGCGGCAGGACTTCGTGCGCGAGCTCGCCGCCACCGGCTTCGACGTCGGGCGGCCGGCGATCGTGATCTGGGAGGGCGTCGTCTACTACCTCAGCGAGGAGGCGGTGCGGGCGACGCTGCGACGCATCGCCGAGGCCTGCCACCCCGAGACGCGCCTCTTCTTCGACTACGTCGGCAAGCGCTTCGTCACCGGCGACGTGCGCGACCCGAAGGACCGCGAGGCGCGAGAGCGGGTCGCCGCGATGGGCGAGCCGCTGCGCTTCGGCATCAACGACGTGCTGCCGCTCCTCTATGAGGAGGGCTTCCGGCACGTGCGCACCGTCTCCTTCGACGAGGCGTGCCTCACGCTGACCGGCACCTACGATCGAGCTCGCAAGCTCCGCTTCCAGTCGATCGCGGAGGCGCGGGTGAGGCCGCCACGATGATCTGCGTCGAGAGCGAGGGGCCGCCGCTCGTCTTGATCCACGGCGCGGGCGCCAACGCGGGGGTGTGGGAGCCCCTGCGCGCGCCGCTCTCGAGCTTCGATCTCTACGCGCCGGATCTCCCCGGCCGCGGCGACAGCAGCGGCCCGGCGTGCGAGCGAGCCGAGGACGCGGCGCGCTGGCTCGAGGGCGAGCTCGACGCGCTCGACGCGCGCGGGGTGATCGTGCTGGGCCACTCCTACGGGGGCGCGGTCGCGGTCGAGCTCGCGCTCTCTTCCTCGCGCGTGGCCGGGCTCGTGCTCGTGGCGAGCGGCGCGCGCCTGCGGGTGCACCC
>JAEZBP010001194.1 GCA_023427125.1 Pseudomonadota bacterium
GGCAGCGCGTCCTCCGGCCCGGCGATCTCGACCGAGATCGAGGTCCCGCCGAAGCCATCTCCATCGCGCAGGCCCGCCCCGCTGAAGAGCCCTGCCCCCATCGCGCCGAACCCCAAGAAGATCGCGATGTGCACGCCGGCCGACACCGACGCCCACAGCCACAGCGCCGACTGACGCGGGGGCCCCGCTTTCATGGCGGCGCTCGCTCTCCGGGTCACCCGCGCACGTCCCTGGTCAGCACGTCCCTCGTCAGCACTGCCCACACCAGCAAGAGCGGCTCCTCGAGCGCTGCATCGCGGGAGTGGGGCGCACGAACCATGCCCGGAGTCTGCGTGCGATCGGAGGGCCTCGCCATCCGGGGGCGAACCACCTCCGCACGAGGATCATTCGACCAGCGAGAGCCCGGGCGGCAGCGACTCGCCGAAGATGCGCCGCTCGTCCGCGGCCTCGAGGGCGGCGACCTCGCGCACCATCCGCACCCAGCTCTCCGGGGCGCCGTGAGCCTCGAGGCGCCGCGCGACCGCCTCGCGCGCCTCCTCGGGCAGATCGCGCTGGCGGTCGCCGCTCATGCGGGCGAGCTGCGTCGCCGCGAACGGCGCCAGGTCGCTCGCGCGCCAGTCGAGCGCCAGCACGTGCCCCAACCACTCCTCGGCGACCTCCTTCGGCACCACGTTGTGCGCGCTCCCCGAGAAGGGCACCCGCGCGCCGAGCCGCCCGATCGCCCACCAGCTCAGCTCGCCCTCGCCCTGCTTGTCGCGCGGCCCTCCGCGCGCCGGTAAGCGCTTCAGGCCCTCGATCAGCCAACCGCCGACCTCCACCTTGCGCGCGCTCGGCACCCGCTCGAGCGACGCCGCGAGCCGCACCATGTCGCCGAGGCCCTGCATCTTCGGCCCTTTCGGCCGCGGCTTCGGGCGCGGGCCCTTGGGCTCGAGGTACCACGCGATCGTGTCGAGCACCTTCGTCTGCTGGGCCTCGTCGAGGCCGCCCGAGATGCGCCTCCACATCGTCCACCACTCGGACCACACCTGCGCCTCGGGCGCGAACTGGATGGCCTGATCGAAGAGCTCCCAGAGCTGCCGCACGCGCCAGTCGTCGAGCGGGTAGCCGAAGCCCGGGCGCAGGCAGTAGCCGGTGAGGTTGCACCAGACCCGCTCGTGATCGGGTGAGCGCCGCCGCCGCTTGGCGCCGGCGAGCAGCGCGCCGAAGAGCTCGCGCAGGAGCGGTGTGTTCCAGGTGTCGCGAGGGCCGAGCTTCTTCTCGAGATCCGCGCGCAGCGTCTTGACGGGCTTGACGCCCTCGACCTCCGCCGAGCTCTTGCCGAAGACGCTCTTTACGAGGTCGGTGGCCTCGGCGAAGCGCGGGTGGAGCTGGGTGATCCGCGTCGCCGCGAGGTCGCCCTTGCCCTCGCCCCGGAGCTGGAGCTCGAGCTTCCAGCGACGGGCCTTCCCCTCGGCCGCGATGCAGCTCAGCTCGACGGTGCCGACCTCGGTCAGCGCGCTCGCGATGCGCACGGGGATCTTCGCGGACGTCGAGTCGCCCTCGTCCTCGAGCACCGCGGCGAGCGGAGGCAGCTCGGTGAAGCCGCCGCCCTCGATCTCGACGATGTCACCCGCGCGGTGGAGCACCGCCTCGCCGGTGCTCGACGCGAGCGGGAAGCGCACCGGCTGGCCGAGCTGGAGCGTGAAGGTCCGCGCCTTCAGGACGACCTCCTCGCCCTCCTCGGCGCCGCGCGGGAGCAGGCACACGCCTCGGCGCGGCTTCTCTCGGTCGTCGCCGATCATCAGATAGAAGCTGCGCGCCGAGCCGCCGCCGATGCGCACGCCGACCCCGCGGCGGGCGAGCCCATAGGCGACCGCGCCGCGCGCCACCGCGAGCTCGGGGGCCGGGTTCTCGAGGCGCACGAGCGGCGCGCCGCGCCAGCCGCCGAGCACATCCATGAGCCGCTCGGTGATCGCGTCGCCGTTGAAGACGCCGCCGTTGAGCAGCACCGCGTCGGGCACCACGAACGCGCCGGGCTCGTACGCGCCCTCGGCGAACGCCTCGCGGGCCACGTCGTGATGGCGGTCGAGGAACGCGGCGACGTGGCGGGTGATGGCCGGATCGGCGACGTAGGGCAGGCCGAACTCCACGATCGCGCCGCGCTTTCGCTCGGGGCGCGAGTCCGGGGCCACCTTGGGGAAGAAGCCATCCAGGACGCGCGCGTGCACCTCGTCCCGCGTGAGCTCGGCCGACATCGAGCCACCGATCAGCTTGCTCCCGCCGCCGAGCACCGTGACCTTCGCCTTCTCCGGCGCGTCGTGCGCGAGCAGCTGCTCCTTGGCCGCGCGGCACTGCTGGATGAGCTGCGTGAAGCGCCCCGCGGCGAGCTTCTCCTTGCTGAGCTTGCCCTCGAAGAGCCTCGCCTCGGCGTCGTGCGCGAGCGCGAGGTCCATGTTGTCGCCGCCGAGCATCAGGTGATCGCCGACCGCGACGCGGGTCAGGCGCGGGCCGCTCTCGCGCAGCTCCACCTGGATGAGCGTGAGATCGGTGGTGCCGCCGCCGACGTCGACGACGAGCGCGAGGTGCATCTCGGCGACCCGCTGCTCGAGCGTGGCGTCGTGCCGTCCGAGCCAGTCGTAGAACGCCGCCTGCGGCTCCTCGAGCAGGCGCACGTCCGAGAGCCCGGCGAGGCGCGCGGCGCGGAGGGTCAGCGCGCGCGCGCCCTCGTCGAACGACGCGGGCACGGTGAGCACGACCGACTGCTCGGCCAGCGGGTGGCTCGGGAAGTGGTGATCCCACGCCTGGCGGACGTGCGCGAGGTAGCTCGCGCTCGCACCGACCGGCGAGATCTTCGGCACCTCGCTCGGCGCGCCCCACGGGAGGATCGGCGCGGTGCGATCCACCCCGGCATGCGAGAGCCAGCTCTTGGCGCTCGTGACGAGGCGCCCCGGCACCTTCGCGCCGAGCGCGCGCGCGAGCTGCCCGTCGATGCCGTCGGGCACGCCCTCGAGCTCCGCCGGGCGCCACGGCAGCTGGCGGTCGGCCTCCGAGAGCTCGCCTTCAGCCAGGTGATAGCGGAGCGAGTGCAGGAGCGGGCGCGCCTCGATCTCGCCGGGCGCGACCAGCTGATCGACGTCGAAGATCGTGATCGGCGCGCCTTCGCGGCGAGCGTCGACGTACGCGACGACGGTGTGCGTCGTGCCGAGGTCGACGCCGACGATGTAGCGGGAGTCCTTCTTCGCCATGGCTCGAGAGCGAGGGGTGCGGAGTATCGTAGAGACCCCGCGCCCGCGCCAATTGGCGCCCTCTCCGTCGCGCTACGGGCAGCCGCCGCAGGAGCCGAACCAGCCGCTCCAGTCTCCGTTGGGGCAGCACGTCCAGCCGGACGTTCCGCTGCATGCGCAGTAGCGCCCGCCGAGCGCGCCCCTGCACTGTGTGGGGGGGCAGGTCCCATCGACCCACGGCCCCCAAGCGCACTCCGCGGTGCAGGTGCGGGTCGGCCTCTGCGAGCCGCAGCTGCCGCAGAACCGCGCAGCGCCGGTCTCGGTCGTGCCGGCCACGCACTCACCGCTCGCGCACTCGGTCCATGCCGACCACTCGCCCCACGCGCAGGTGCTCTCGCAGGTGCGGGTGCGGGTCCGCTGAGTGCTGGCGCCGCTACCGCATGGGCAGTTCTCGCGCTCCTCGTCGACCGCACCCGGCGTGCAGGTCTCGGCGGGCATCGTGCAAACGCCCCAATCGGACCACGCGTCCCATCCGCACGTGGCGCTGCAAGTGCGCGTGCGCGTCTGGGTCCCGCACGAGCCGCAAGACCGGCTCTCGACCTCTTCGAGCCCGGCTGGGCACTCGGCGCTCTCGCCCATGCACTCGCTCCAGTCCGACCAGTCGCCCCACGCGCAGGCGTCGCTGCAGGTGCGGGTGCGGGTCTGGGTGCCCTCGCCGCAGAGGCCGCACGACATCGTCTCGGTGCCGACGACCTCGGCCACGCACTCGCCCATCCCGGTGCAGGCGCCCTCGTTCGCCCAACGGCCGTCCTCCCCGCAGCGCTGCGCCTGCTGGCCGCACATGCTGCACCGCACCGTCTGGCCGTGACCCGGCGTGCAGTCGCAGTCGGCGCCGGTCGGCGCGTCGCAGGCTCCCCAGACTCCGTCCGAGCACCGCTCGATGCCACTGCCGCAGTCGCCCTCGCAGTCGCGCTCCGCGCTCCTGCCGACCGCCGGGTCCGTGTCGTCGCAATCCTCCGCCGCGGGCACGCCATCGCCGTCGGCGTCGACCCCCGTCGGAGTGCACTGGCCCGCGACGCATTCCTGACCGGGAGGGCAGACACCGCAGCCGATCGACGCGTCCTGCGCGGAGTCGATGGGGCTTCGATCCAAGAAGCACCCGGCCAGCGAGGTGGCGGATGCCAAGACGAAGAGCAAGCCATGCAGCGCGCGGAGCATGCCGCCATGCTGGCACAGCCGCGCCTGCTCGTGAATGCCCTCTGATCACCCGCCCGGCGAGAGCGCGACCCATCATGCGCCAGATCGCGCCAGGATCAGTGGCACGAGACCTGCTGAGCACGGCGCATCAACGACGCCGCTCGGCGGCCGAGAGGGTCTCCGTCATGGACCGTATTGGACTTGGAATCGCCATCCTGCTCGCGGCGCTCGACTTCGCGGGCTGCTCGCAGTCGCACGGCGGTGGAGGGACGCCGTGCGGCCCGACCACGTGCGAGGTGGGCACCGTGTGCTGCAACTCGAGCTGCGGCATCTGTGTCGCGCCGGGGGCCGGCTGTCCGGCGGTCGATTGCGAGTCCGACGCCGGCCCGCCGGAGGACGCCGGCGGCTTGGTGTGCGGCGACGAGATCTGCGGCGTGGGCGCGCGATGCTGCAGCGGCTGCAGCGCGAGCGAGTCCTATTGCGCCCCGCTCGGTGAGCCCTGCCCGCGCCCGGCCTGCTTGGACGCCGGGGTCGACGGCGGACCCGCGCGGACCTGCGGCGGCTGGACGGGCGCGGTGTGTGAGCCCGGCGAGCTCTGCGACTATCCGCCCGGCTCCTACTGCGGCGGTGACGACTCGCTCGGCGTCTGCCGCCCGCGGCCCGACGCCTGCCCGCTCCCGTCGTGCATCCCGGTGTGCGGCTGCGATGGTCAGACGTACTGCAGCCCATGTGACGCCAACGCCAACGGCACCTCGGTGGGGCGCGAGGGTGCGTGCGAGCCGACCTCCTGCGAGCGCATGGACGCGACGGGCGACGGCCTCTGTGACGCGTTCTTCGGCTACGCGTGGGATGGCAGCGCGTGCGTCGGCATCTCGGGCTGCAGCTGCGTCGGCGCCGACTGCGGCCGGCTCTACCACTCGTCGGACGTCTGCGACGCGGCACACACCGACTGCGCCGACGACTGCCGGACCCGCGGCTGCCCGACCGGCTCTCGGTGCGAGATCTGCTGGACCAGCTACGCCTGCATCCCTGACGGCGCCGTCTGCTGAGCGCCTTGTTTGCTGGCGCGCATTCGCTCGCGTGGCCGAGCGGCCCTCCCGTCCTGTCGGCGCCCCATCCCCGGTGTCCAGTCGGCGGGGAGACCGCTCCGCTCCGCGCTCCCTGAGCGCCGTGATTGCGCAGTCATTCCTCGTGCCCGTGTTGCGTTCGCGGTCGCGTTCCCGTCCACTCTCGCGTTCGCGCTCGGCTCCCGTTCGTCCCCGAGCACGCGTTCGCGCCCGAGTCCAGGACGAGCCACCTCGCCAGCGCGACGTCCGCCGCTTCCGCGCGCGCAGGCGCGCAGCTCCTCGCGCCCTGACGGTGGACAAAGACGGTGAGCGACCGGTACCGTGGGCGGGGAGGTGAGCATGGCGGATGGAAGCACGGACTCGGATCTCGCGACGCTCGCCTACCGCTTCGAGACCGCTGCCTTCGCCGGGAAGATCCTGCACGTGCATGGCGTGCGCATCTCGGAGGCGCTCGACGAGCCCTACGCCGCCGAGCTGACCTTCAGCCTCGCCGACCCCGACGCCGACGTGACCGAGATTCTCGGCCGAGACGCCACCATCTTCATCGAGCGGCTCCCCCTCGTGCGCACCGTGCGCGGCGTGGTGTGCCAGGTGCACGAAGGAGACGCGAGCGAAGGCTCGGTGCGTGCGCTCGTCGTGGTGGTGCCCGCCTTCGCGCTCCTCGCGAAGAAGCGCAACACGCGCATGTTCCAGAAGAAGTCGGTGCCCGAGATCCTGGAGATCGTGCTCGCCGAGAGCCTTGAGCCCTACGGGCGGAGCGCGCTGCTCGATCTCACGGCGAGCTACCCGACGCGCGAGTACTGCCTGCAGTACCAGGAGTCGGACCTCGACTTCGTGCACCGCCTGATGGAGGAGGAGGGCATCAGCTACGGCTTCGATCACGACGGCGACACGGAGGTCGTGGTGCTCCGCGATCGGAACGGCGCGTTCGCGCGCGTCGAGAGCGCCACCGACCCGCTCGAATACCAGCCGCACAACCTGCAGGCGCGCGAGCGCGAGGCCGTGCACCGCTTCTCCGTGCAGGAGAACACGGTCACCACGAGCGTCGCGCTACGCGACTTCGACTGGACGAAGAGCGGCGACATGGCCGTCGAGGCGACGCAGGAGGGCCAGGACGAGCTCGGGCGGGTTCGCGAGAGCTACGAGCACGGGCTCGGCCGCGCGCTCAGCATCACCGACTACGACGAGGGCGTCCGTCGCTACCAAGCCGAGGACTCCAGGCGCCAGAAGCAGGTCCGACACGAGGCGTACGGCGCGACCGCGCGGGTCGGCTGGGGCGTGAGCCGCGTCATCGGCCTCGCGCCCGGCACCACTTTCGATCTCACGGGCCACCCTGCCATCGGCGCCGACGGTGAATACCTCGTGACGCGCGTCTCCCACGAGAGCCGCGACGCCGCAGACGTGCTCGAGGCTCAGAGCGACGTCCAGGGCGAGATCGAGCACTACCACAACACGTTCGAGTGCATCCCGCTCGACGTCCCCTACCGCCCACGGCGATGCACGCCGAAGCCGCGCATCCATTCCGTGCAGACGGCGGTGGTGACCGGGCCCTCGGGCGAAGAGATCCACGTCGACGAGCACGGGCGCATCAAGGTTCAGTTCCACTGGGACCGCGAGAACCCTGCCGACGAGACCAGCTCGTGCTGGATCCGCGTGAAGCAATCGTGGGCGGGGGGAGCCTGGGGCTCTTGGTGGGTGCCCCGCATCGGCATGGAGGTGGTCGTCCAGTTCGTGGACGGCGACCCCGACCGTCCGCTGGTCACCGGCAGCGTCTACAACGGCACGAACGCCCTGCCCTATCCCCTGCCCGACGAGAAGACCAAGAGCACGATCAAATCTAGCAGCTCTCCGGGTGGCGGCGGGTTCAATGAGCTTCGCTTCGAAGACAAAGCCGGCAGCGAAGAGGTCTTCACACACGCTCAGAAAGACTACAACGAGGTCGTCGAAAACGACCACAACACGCTGGTCCACAACAACCAGACCAATACGGTCGACGTTGATCAGACCCAGGAGATTGGCGCGAACCAGACCGAGACCGTGCACGGCAACCAGGAGATGACGGTCGACGGAAACCGGACCGTGCACGTGAAGAGCAACTTCGACGAGACCGTCGACGGCACGGAGACGCGCCGCGTGGCCGGCGACGTCACGGAGAGCTTCGACGCGAGCGAGGAGCGCACCGTCGGCGCGAACCTGACGGAGACCGTGAGCGGGAGCGTGACCCGGACCGTCTCGGCCGATCAGTCGCAGACCATCTCGGCGGCGCGGGACGTGACGGTCAGCGGGAGCGTCACGGAGACGATCTCGGGCGCCCTGAGCCAGACCGTGAGCGGCGCGTTCAACACCACGACCCCGGCCGCGCACACGATGATCGCGACCGGCTCGTTCACCGTCGACACGCCGGGGACGATCACCATGACCGCGCCGGGCGGGATCAAGGTCGCGGCGCCCGGCGGCTACGAGCAGATCGACGAGGGCTTCACGTGGGTCGGTGGGTTCTGGGAGAGCACCGCCGCGCACTCGATCGGCGTGTGGGGGGCGAAGACCACCATCACCGGCGCGGCGGTGGCCGCCGCGGGTCTCAAGGCGGGCTTCACGAAGATCGCGCTCGAGGCGAGCGGGTTCGAGCTCTTCGCAAACGAGGCGGAGAGCGAGACGGGCGCCATGGACAACGAGGCGGGCACCGAAGTGGATGGGAACACACCCTCGTTTAGAGGATGAAAACCGCGACTAATGAGAGGAATCAAGCCCTATAAAGTCGGTTTCATCACCCGAACCTTCGAGTGGAACCGGACGTATCAGTTCGGGATCAGCACGTTCATTTACTTCCCCTTCGCGCCCGAGGGAACCCTCTACACGGACCTCGAGATGTGGGAATTCGCGGGCAACGCGCTCCCGCCCGGCACCGTGCTCGAGCAGGGCATCCCGAAGTCGCGCGCCGAGTTCCTCGTGGTCGGCAGCGCGTACGTGCCGGGCGGCCAACCGGCGCCCACCTGTCCGGTGAAGGTGGAGATCGGCTCGCGGAAGAAGACACTCTACGTGATCGGCGATCGCGTATGGGACAAGGGGGTACCCACCGCTCCGCAGCCCTTCACGCAGATGCCGCTCGATTGGTCGCGCGCCTTCGGCGGCGAGGGATACGAGAAGAACCCGCTCGGGAAGGGCGCAGCGCCGATCAAGGGCGAGGACGGCCGGCCGGTGCATCCGCTCCCGAACATGGAGATCCCAGGCCACCTCGTGACGTCTCCGAAGGATCGGCCCGAGCCGGCCGGCTTCGGCGCGATCGACTTCACCTGGCCGCAGCGCTTCTCGCACGCGGGCACCTACGACCGGGCGTGGTTCGAGAACCTCTACCCCGGCTACGCGCCCGACATGGACTGGCGCATCTGGAACGCGGCGCCCGAAGACCAGAGGCAGGACGAGGTCTTCCGCGGCGACGAGCCGATGGCGTTCGAGAACATGCACCCGACGAAGGCGCGCGTGACCGGGTGCCTCCCGGGCGTGCGCTGCCGCGCATTCATCGTGCGCGCCGGGCGCGAGCCGCTCGAGGAGGTGCCGCTGCGCCCTCTGACGATCTGGGCGTTCCCGGCGGAGGAGCGCGGTATCCTCGTCTTCCAGGGCGCGACGCAGGTGATGGAGGACGACGCGCACGACGTCGCGGTCGTGATGGTGGTCGCGGAGCGCATGGACGAGCCGCGCAGCCTCGAGCACTACTGGGCCGCGTACCAGAAGCGGCTCGACCCGGCGCGCTTGGCGGAGTGCCTCGACGAGTCGGACATCGTGCCGCCCGACCTCGTCGGGTTCGGCCCCGAGATCGAGCGGCACCTCGAGCTCACGACGCCGAAGGGACACCGCGCGACGTTGATCAAGGAGACGAGCGCCGCCGAGGTCGCGCGCGTCCGCGCCGAGCTCGAGTCGCTCGGGCTCGATCCGGACGTGCACGGCCCCGCGGCGCCGCCGGTCGACGAGCCCGTGCCGAACGCCGCCGAGCTCGCGCGCATGGCCGTGGAGAAGAAAGCAGAGGCCGAGAAGCTGCGCGAAGAAGCGAGCGTGCGGCGCGAGGCCGCGCTCGCCGACATCGAGCCTTTCTACAAGGAGAAGGGCCTCGACTTCGCCGAGCTGAAGCAGGAGCTGGCAGAGATCCCCGGCGGGCCGCCGGCGCCGACGGCCGACGAGCGCCGCGAGACCATCCGCAAGCTCGCCGACGACCTGAAGGAGATGGGCCACCCGATCGACGAGCTCCAGCACTACCTCGACGATCCGTCGTTCTACGAGCAATGGAAGAAGGGCGACGCGATGGCGCTCGAGTCGTACCGCGGGGCCGCGCACTTCACGGGCCCAGTGCGGCCCAACCCCGAGAAGGCCACGCGGGCGCGCGCGTTCGTCGAGCGCGCGCTCGCGGAGGGTCAGAGCCTCGCCGAGCAGGACCTCACCGGCGCCGACCTCTCGGGGATGAGCCTCGCCGGCGCGGACTTCTCGCGCGCGCTGCTCGAGGCGGCCTCGCTCCGCGGCTCCGATCTGTCGGGAGCGAAGATGGACGCGGCCGTGCTCGCGCACGCGGACCTCTCCGGGACGCTGCTCGAAGGGTGCAGCTTCCGCGACGCGAACCTCGGCAAGGCGAAGCTCGTCGGGGCAGAGAGCCGCGAGTCGGTGGACTTCACGCGCGCCGTGTTGTGGGGCGCGGCCCTCGACCGCGCGCGGCTCGTCGGCGCAAAGCTCACGGGCGCCGCGTTGATGGAGGCGACGTTCGAGGAGACCGACCTCAGCAAGAGCACCGCGACCGAGATCATGTTCTACAAGAGCCGCCTCACCGGCGCGAAGCTGATCGGCATCGAGTGGCGCAACGTCGCCTTCATCGAGGTCGAGGCGGACGGGATCGATCTCTCGGGGTGCACGCTCCTCGACAGCACCTTCGTGAAGTGGCGCGCGACCGGAGCGCGCTTCGTGAACGCGAACCTCAAGGGCGCGCGCTGCGTGCTCGAGTGCGTGATGGACGGCGCGGTGATGACGGGCGCCACCCTCGACTCCGCCTGCCTGCGGGGCGTCTGGCTGCGCGGCGCGGACCTCTCGGGGGCGAAGCTGAACGGCGCCGACCTCAGCGAGGCGCGGCTCACGCAAGCCCGGCTCTACCGCGCGGTCGCGCGCGACTCGATGTGGGTGCGGACCGACCTGAGCCAGGCGCAGCTCGTCTCGGCCGACCTCTTCAACGCGATCCTGCAGAAGGCCGACATCCGCGGCGCCGACTTCCGGGGCGCGAACCTCTACGGCGCCGACTTCGCGCTCGTCCGCGGCGACGGCGCGACGCGCATCGAGGACGCGATCATGGACAAGCTGCGCGCCCGGCCTCGCCGACTGGAGGGATCATGACCGATCCCGTGACCCTCGAGCGCCTCGAGCGCGACCTCGTCGTCCAGGGGCTCGATCTCTCGAACGCGAGCTTCGCCGGGCGGAGCTTCGCCGGGCGTATCTTCGAGGGCTGCGACTTCCGGGGCGCGAGCCTCGCGGGCGCCAGCTTCGAGGAGGCGCTCCTCTCGCACTGCAACCTCGACGGCGCCGACCTGTCGAATGCGAACCTCCAGCACGCGCAGGCGCACGAGTCGAGCTTCCGCGGCGTGCGCTTCGACGGAGCGCAGGCCATGGTCGCGCAGATCAACGGCTGCGACTTCGCGCAGGCCTCGTTCCGCGGCGCAAACCTCGAGCTCACCTCGTTCATGCGCTCGCGCGTGGCCGGCGCGGCCTACGCCGGCGCGCGGCTCGAGCGCACGAACTTCGTGGAGTCCGACACGACGGCGCTCGACCTCCGCGACTGCACGCTCAGCAAGTCGATCTTCTGGAAGGCGATGCTCGCCGACGGCCGCTTCGATCGCGCGGTCTTCGACAAGTGCGTGTTCCTCGACTCGAACCTCGCCGGTGTCGATCTCAGCGGCCGCAAGCTCGAGATCGTGACGTTCATGGGGACCGACCTGACCGGCGCAGCCTTCAACGGCGCGACCCTTACTCAATGCAACTTCTCGCGGGCTACCATGGCCGGCGCCGAGCTCGATGATGTGGACGGTGTCAACACGCTCTTCATCGGCGCGACCGTGACCGACGCGACCTTCAAACGAGCGAAGCTGCTCCAGGCCATCTTCAAAGACGCGAACGTCGCGCGCAGCGACTTCTCGCGCGCAGACCTGCGTCAGACGGTGTTCCACCACGCGCAGTGCCAGGGGGCGGTGTTCGAGTCGGTGGACCTCACCGAGGCGGACCTCTCCCACGCCGACGTGAGCATGGCCAACTTCACCGACGCAAACCTCTTTCGGACGCGCCTTCATTGCATCATCGAGGAGCGCGCGTTGTTCGGCCCGAGCCGCGCCGCCGCCCTCGGCACGGACGAGCAGCTTGCGAAGGCCGAACGGTTCGAGCCAGGCTATTGACGTGGAGCGGAGGTTCGCTTCGCCCGATGGCGGAGCGCGCCGATGGGATTGAGGTCGAGCGGACGGAGGCAGCAGCGATGATTCAATCAGCCAGGCGCATCGAGGTGGGGGCCGACCCCGTCCATCAGGAGATCGGGACCGTCGACGGGATGGTGGCCGAGGGGCTCCGCGTGCGATCGGCCGCGGGCGTGTTCGACGCGCGGCGCGCGGTGAGCTGCCTCGTGGAGCCGGGGGTCGGCGACCTCGTGCTCCTCGCCGTGCCCGCCGCCGGCCCGCTCTACGTGCTCGCGGTGCTCGAGCGCAGCGACGGCGCCGAGCCCGGCGTGCGCGTGCGCGTCGACGGACCGCTCGCGATCGAGACGGAGGATCGCGTCACGATCAAGGGCCGCCAGCAGGTCGCGATCGAGACGCGCCGCTTCGACGTGAAGGCGGGCGCCGCGCGCCTCGCCCTCGGCGCGGTCGAGCTCCTCGCGACCGTCGCGGACGCGAAGGTCGAGGTCGCCAAGCTCGTCGCCGATGCCGTCGACGTCGTGAGCGACCGCGTGCTCGAGCGCGTGAAGCGCAGCTACCGCTTCGTCGAGGAGCTCGACGTCACGCGCGCGCGCGACATCGACACCCGGGCCGAGCAGACCATCCAGGTGCGCGGGCGCAACGCCGTCATGAGCGCCGAGCAGCTTTACAAGATCGACGCCGAGCAGGTCCACCTGGGTTGAGGTCGCAGTGTTCGCCAACAGCCAGATGATGGGGATGGATACGGGCTTTCCCGACGTTTGCCTCACGCCGAGCCCCGCCGGGCCCGTGCCCGTCCCGTACCCGAACATCGCGATGGGACCGACCTCGGTGCCCTCGCAGCCGAAGGTGTTCTACATGTTCACCCCGGCGCACAACCTGATGACGGTCACGCCGCTCTCGAACGGCGACAACGCCGGTGTGGCGACCGGAGTCGCGTCCGGCACCGTCATGGGCCCGAAGCGCCACCTCGTGGCCGCGTTTACCGTGCTGGTCGGCGGGATGCCGGCGACGCGGCTCACGAGCGCGGCGATCCAGAACAATACCAATTGTCCCGGCGTGCGCGTCGTCCCCAGCCAGGTGCGCGTCGTGCTGCTCGCTCCCTGACCTTTCTCCGCGGAGGCCGCCGTGCCGGACACGCTCGAAAACCTCGTTTATCGATTCGAGAGCGACGCCTTCCCCCAGACGGAGATGCACGTCGTCGGGGCGCGCGTCACGGAGGGACTGAACGAGCCGTACTCCGCGCAGGTGGACCTCCGCGTGCTCGAAGAGGACGCGGACCTCGGCGCGTTCCTCGGCAAGAACGCGGTGTTGCTGCTCGAGCGCGCCTCCACCGCGCGGCGCTTCTGCGGCGTCATCGGCACCGTGCGGCCGCGCGGAGACGACACCGAGGCGCCGGCCGTCTCGCTCGACGTCGTGCCCGCGCTCTACATGCTCTCGCTTCGCCGCAACACGCGCATGTTCCAGGAGATGTCCGCGCCCGACATCCTCACGGCCGTGCTGGAGGAAGGGCTCGGCCCCTACGGGCGCAGCCTCTCGCTCGAGCTCTCGGGCAGCTATCCGACCCGCGAGCTCTGCCTCCAGTACCAGGAGACCGATCTCGACTTCGTGCACCGGCTGATGGAGGAGGAGGGCATCAGCTACGCGTTCGATCACGAGGGCGAAGCGGAGGTGATGGTCCTCCGCGACGACAACACGGCGTTCGCGAAGGTCAAGACGGCGGCGGGCGAAGGCGCGCTGGTCCTCACCGGCCCGAACATGCACGCCAGCGAGCAGGAAGGCATCGTCTCGTTCTCGCGCGCGTACCGCTCGACGACGACGAGCGTCACCGCGCGCGACTTCGACTGGACGCTCTCGGGCTACGTCGTCTCCGACGCGGAGACGGGAGCCGACGAGCGCGGCCGCGACCGCGAGAGCTACGAGCACGGGCTCGGCCGCGAGCTCCGCATCTGGTCGTACGATCCGGGTCCGCGGCGTTACCAGAAGGAAGACGCCGCGGCGCAGAAGGTCGTGCGCTTGCAGGCGCACGTCGCCGACGCGATCACGGGGCACGGCATCGCGCGCGTCACCGGGCTCGCGCCGGGGGTCACGTTCGAGCTCTCCGGCCACCCCTCGGCGGATCTCGACGGCGAGTACCTCGTCACGCGCGTCCTGCACGTGAGCCAGCCGCCGAACCTCGGGCGGGGCGACGAGCAAGACGACGTCGAGAGCTACCACAACCGCTTCGAGTGCATCCCCCTCGACGTGCCGTACCGGCCGAAGCGGCGCACCGCGAAGCCCGTCATCCCGAGCATCCAGACCGCGGTCGTGACCGGGCCGGCCGGCGAGGAGATCCATGTGGACGAGCACGGGCGCATCAAGGTGCGCTTCCACTGGGATCGCGAGAACCCCGCGGATGAGACCAGCTCGTGTTGGGTGCGCGTGCAGCAGGCGTGGGCGGGGGGTGGTTGGGGCTTCTGGTGGGTGCCGCGCATCGGCATGGAGGTCGTCGTGCAGTTTATCGACGGCGATCCCGACCGCCCGCTCGTGACCGGCAGCGTATACGACGGGACGAACGGCCTCCCCTACCCGCTTCCCGACGAGAAGACGAAGAGCACGATCAAATCGAACAGCTCGATTGGTGGCGGCGGGTCCAACGAATTCCGCTTCGAAGACAAAGCCGGAAGCGAGGAGATCTATACCCACGCCCAAAAGGACTACAACGAGGTTGTCGAGAACGACCACGATACGCTGGTCCACAACAACCAGACCAATACGGTCGACGTCGATCAGACCCAGGAGATCGGCGCGAACCAGACCGAGACCGTGCACGGTAACCAAGAGATGACGGTGGACGGCAACCGGACCGTACACGTGAAGAGCAACTTCGACGAGACGATCGACGGCACGGAGACACGGCACGTCGTGGGAGCGGTGAGCGAGTCGTTCGACGCGAACGAGGACCGCACCGTGTCCGGCA
>JAEZBP010000362.1 GCA_023427125.1 Pseudomonadota bacterium
CGCCGCCCGTCGCTGCGCCCGCCGCTCGGCTGCGAGACGGTCACCTCGCGCCGGCGCGGCGGCAGCCCCTGCGCGCGTCGCCGCTGCGCCTCGTCGCGCTCGACCGCGCCGATCTCGTCGAGCAGCGATCGGGTATCCGTCGGGCCGCTCGAGCGCTGCGCCCTGCCGGTCAGCGCCATCCCGGGCGTCAGCCGGTTGCGCTCGTACGCCGACCAGATCTCCTGGCCGTAGGGCATCCGGCGGGCGCGGTGATCGAAGCGATGGAGGAAGCGCTGCAGGTTGTCCACGTCGCGCAGCAAGAGCCGCTTCGCGCTCTGGTTCGCCGCCGCGTCCACCGACTGCGGGAAGTCGATGATCACCGGCCCGCTCTCGGCGAGGAGCACGTTGTACTCGGAGAGATCGCCGTGCACGACGCCCGCGCACAGCATCTTCACGGCCTCCTGCAGGAGCACGTCGAAGATCTCGCGGGCCTCGCCGGGGCTGAAGTCCAGCTCGGCGAGCCGCGGCGCCGGGTACCCGTTCGCGTCCTGGACGAGCTCCATCAAGAGCACGCCGTCGACGAAGTTGTAGGGCTCGGGGACGCGCACCCCCGCGTAGCGGAGCCGGTAGATCATGTCGACCTCCGCCGACTTCCACGCGGCCTCGTCCTGCTGGCGGCCGTACCGGGTGCGCTTGTGCATCGCGCGCTGATCGCGGCTGTTGCGGGTGCGGCGCCCCTCCGTGTACTCCGCGCGCTGCTGGAACGAGCGGTGCTGCGCGTCCTTGTAGATCTTCGCGACCCGCTCCTTCCCGCCGGCGGTCACGAGGTAGACCTGCGCCTCCTTGCCGCTCATCAGCGGCCGCACGATCTCCTGGATGATTCCCTGGTCGAGCAGACCGGCCAGGCTCTCGGGTACTCGCATGTGGTTCTCGGCCCTTCGGCAGCCGCACCGGATGCGGCGGCGGAAAGGTGCACGCTTCCGTGCTCGGAAGCACGCGAAGACCGCACTGCCTACGTTTCGCCCGTCCGCGCCGCGCTCGGCTCGAAGGGGGCGGTCACAGCGGCGCGAAAATGATCGGGCCAGGGGGCCTTCGCCTCGAGCTTCGCGAGCACCGCATTCATGCCCCACTGCAGGCGGTTCAGGAGCAGCCACTCGGGGGGCATCGCCATCTTGCGCTGGTTCGGGTTGTCGAAGAGCAAGAGGCCGTAGCTCTCGCGCACGTACTCGTCGGTGTACGTGAAGAAGGGATCGCGCTCGAGAAAGGGCGCGTAAAGGTACTGCGTGATCGCCCACTGGTGGTCGTAGTCGAAGCCCTTCTCCTTGCCGACCATGCCGAGCGCGCGGAAGCGATCGCGGAAGGCCGGGCGATCGTCGTCGATGATCGCGCGCGCGAACGCCTTCCAGGTCTCGATGAACCCAGCGTCGAAGCGGCGCACGCAGCCGAAGTCGAGGAAGGTCACGCGGCCGTCGGCGTCGAAGAGGTAGTTCCCGGGGTGCGGATCGCCGTTGTAGACGCCGTGCACGAAGAGGCTCCGAAAGCAGGTGCGGAAGATGATCTCACCGGCGCGATCCTTCGCCTCGCGTGAGCCCTTCTCGACGAAGTCGGCGAAGCGCATCGCGTCGACGAGCTGGGTCGTGAGCACGCGGCGGGTCGAGCGCTCCGCGATCACCTCGGGCACCCGCGCGCCTTCGTCCCGAGCGAAGAGCGCGCCGAGCTCGCGCTGGCTCCGTGCCTCGAGCTCGTAGTCGCACTCCTCGAGGATGCGCGAGCGGAGCTCCTCGTGGAGCGCCGCCGCGTCCATCGGCAGGCCGAGCGTGCCCACCTTGGTCAGGAAGCCGAAGGTCGAGAGATCGCTCGCCAGCGCCTCCTCGATGCCGGGGTACTGGACCTTTACCGCGACGGGGCGGCCGTTGAATGTCGCGCGATGCACCTGGCCTATCGACGCGGCCGCGAAGGGCTCGCGCTCGAAGGACTCGAAGAGCACCTCCGGATCGCCGCCGAGCTCACGCTCGAGGACCTCGCGTACCCGCTCGTAGCTCATCGCCGTGCTCTCGGCCTGCAGCTCGGCGAGCACGCGCTGCGCCTCGTCGGGGAGCGCGCCCGGCAGGTAGCTCGCCATCTGCCCGACCTTCATCACGAGGCCCTTGAGCGCGCCGATCTGCGAGACGAGCTCGCGGGCCGCCGCGGTCGCGCGCTCCTTGTCGATCACCTTCGGCGCGCTGGGCTTGCCGGCGAGGGTGCGCGCCGCCATCGAGAGGCCCATCTTCCCCGCGAGCCTCGCGGTGACGAGGGTGCGCTTGCGAACCCCCTTGGCGAGCTCCTCGAGCGGCTTCTTCGACGACATGTGGGCGGTCGATGAGTCCAGGGCGCGCGCGGGTCAAGGATCCTCGGGCGGCGCCTCCGCCGTGGCCTCGAGGGGCACGAGCGACTCGTCCTCCCAGCGATAGAAGACCCGCATCGCGCCCGGCCGGCGGACGAGCAGGACGAGGTGCTCGCGCTGAGCGCGCAAGATGCGATCGCGGGTGCCGCTCACCGAGCCGCCGCGGGCCCGCGGGAGGTAGGGCGCGGTCGGGAGGCGCTCGCGGAGGAGCGGCTCGTCCTCGCCCGGAAGGTACGCGGCCCACTCCATCACTCCGTCGTCGGGCGGGGTGGGCCTCGGGTGCCAGCTCACCAGCAAGAGGCTCTGGCCTCCGGCGCGCGCGGTCTCGGTGAGGAACGTCTCGTCGACCACGCCGTCGATGCGGCGCGAGAGGAGCGGCGCGCCGAGCGCGCACTCTCCCTCCGCGCGGTGCAGCGCCACGGTGGTGCGCGCGGCCGAGCGATCGCGCGCGACGACGAGGAAGGCCGGCTCGCGGGGCCCGAGGAGCTCGACGTGGGTGCGCGCGAACGACGTCTCGCTCGGGAGCGCGGTGCGCTGGCCGCGCTCGTCGACCAGCGCGTCGACGCTCGGCATGCAGCCCTCGTGCGGCTCGAGGAAGCGCGAGAGCGCCCACCCCGCCTGCTCGGCCGAGACGACGAAGTAAGTGCCGGCCCCCTCCCCCTCCGCGCGCGAGGCGGCGCCGTCGATCGTCCCGTACAGGCCGCCGACCAGCGTGTCGTGCGCGGTGACCTCGCGCGTCGCCGCGCGCACGCTCGCCTCGACGTGCACGTTGAGGCGCACGTTGCTGCGCAAGAGCGCGGGGCGCAGGCCCTCGCCCCAGTCGGCGCGCGCGATGTCCCCGTGGCCGAGCGCGCTCGCGAGGCGCTGGGCGTCCTCCTCCTCGACCTGCGGCGCCGCGATGAGCGACCAGCGCCCCGCCGCCGAGACGAGCCGCACCTCGTGGGCGCGATCCGCGTGCGGCAGGCGCGCCCACGCGAGCGCGAGGCTCGACAGGCGATCAGGGCCCGCGATGGTGTGCGCCGACGGTGACTCACTCGGGTCGTGGCTCGCGATGGGCGGCGGCTCCGGAGTGATCTCGGAGCTCTGACCGTCGCTCAGGTACAACCAGGCCCCCACGCCGCACGCGGCGAGCACCGCGACGATCGCGATCGCCGCCGCGCTCGAGCGACGCGCGGGCTCGGGCGCGGGAGGCTGCGCTCGCGCTCGGGCCGGGACCGCGTCGGCCACCGTATCGCCGG
>JAEZBP010000379.1 GCA_023427125.1 Pseudomonadota bacterium
ACCTCGGGCGGCGCGCTTGCCTCGGGGGGCGCGACCGCCTCCGGAGGCGGCAGCGCGGGGGGCGGCTCGGCCTCGGCGATCTCGACGGGCGGGACCACGATGGACGGCGGTGGGGTCGGCGGCGTCACGACCGGCGTCGCGATCGGCGGGATCGCGGCGGGGAGCGGCGCCGGGCTGATCGGCAGCACCGCCGACTGCTCGTCGCCGGGCAAGAGCAGCACGATCGCCGAGCCGACGCCGAACGAGAGCGCCGTGAAGATGGCCACCCCGGCGATCCACACCGCGCTCGCGGGCATGCTCGGCCGGATCTTGTCGGTCGTGGCCCCCTGCGCGGGGTGCCGGGAGGACACGCTCGTGATGATCGAGGGGGGCTCTTCGTCGCGAACGTGCTCGGTGGTCGGCGGATCGAGCGGCGTGTCACCCGCGAGCGCGATCGATGGATCGGTCCGCTCGGCCTCGATGTCGCGCATCGGGGTCTCGTCCTCGAAGAGATCCGCATCCGCCTCGGGCGTCCTCACGGCCATCGCCGTGGCGCGCTCGGAGGGCGTGACCTCGTCGGTCACGATCATCACCGTGGGCGGGCCCTCGTCCTCGTCCTCGACGTCGCTGTCGAGCACCGACGTGCGGCGCGCGCCGGTGCCGAGGAGCGCGACCCCCGACGAGTCCTCCGAGAGCACCCGCGTCACGCCGGGCTGCACCGCCTCGATCGCCTCGGGGGCGGCGCCCTCCGTGCCGAGGCGGATCAGCCGCTGGAGCCGCTCGAGCTCCTCCCCGCCCGAGCGCTCCACGAACTGCGCGAGCTCGCGCTTCTGCGGCGGCTCTCCCCAGCTCTCGCGCGCCGCGCGGCGCAGATCGAGGGCGAGCTCACCGGCGCTCTGGTAGCGGGCGCGCACGTCGCGCTCGAGCGCGCGCAGGACCACCGCCGAGATCGCCCTCGGGACCTCCGGCCGCAGCTCGTGCGGCGGCACGATCGGCTTCTTCTGCACGAGCCGCACGGCCTGGATCGGATCGCGATGCATGAAGAGGCGCCGCTCGGTGAGCAGCTCCCAGAGGACGGTGCCGATCGAGAACACGTCCGAGCGCTTGTCGAGATCCTTCAGGCGCGTCTGCTCGGGCGACATGTACGAGAACTTGCCCTTGAGCTCGCGCACGTTCGTCTCGGCGCGCGGCCGATGCACCGCGCGCGCGATGCCGAAGTCGGTCACCCGCACCCGGCCGTCGACGCCGAGCAGGATGTTGTGCGGAGAGACGTCCCGATGGATGAGCCCGAGCGCGTCGCCGGCCGGCGTGGTCGCCTCGTGAGCGTCGTCGAGGCCCTGCGCGGCCTGCGCCATCACCTCGATGGCGACCGGCAGCGGGAGCGGGCCCAGCTGCGAGTCGAAGTGCACATCGAGGATCTTCGCGAGCGAGAGCCCGACGACCAACTCCATGACGATGTAGAGGGAGCCGTCGCTGCCGCGGCCGAGATCGAGCGTCTGCACGACGTGCGGGCTCGCGACGTAGGCGGCGAGCTTCGCCTCGTTCAGGAACATGTCGACGAAGCCCGCGTCGCTCGCGAGGTGCGGGAGCATGCGCTTGACCGCGACGAGCTTCTGGAACCCGGCCTCGCCCTGGATGCGGGCGGCATAGACCTCGGCCATTCCCCCCGCGGCCACGCGGAAGAGCGGCTCGTAGCGGCCGAAACAAAGAACTTCGCTGAGAGAAGCGGCCATCTCCAGGATCCGAAGGGCCCTCCGGTGCGGGCTGTCTTGCTTCCGTCATCGTCGCCCGCGCGCGCGCGCCGGTCAAACGCAGACGGCGCTTCGAGCGGAACGGCCGCGGATCGCTCGGGCGTCAGCGAGGGGTCGGCGGCAGCGCGACGCCGACCGGGAGGTAGGCGGCTCGGCCCGAGAGCTCGGCCGCGAGCGGATAGCGCTCGGGGTCGAGCGCGTTGAGCCTCGCCTCGCAGAGCGCGGCCCAACCTCTCGCGACCTCGTGGTGCTCGGCCCACCGCACGCAGGTCTCGAAGTGGGTGAGCGCCTCGTCGTAGCCGGGCCGATCGTCGCCGCGGGTCAAGAGGACGCGGATCCACTCGTCGCTCGGCGGCGTGATCGACCCGTGGAGGTCCGCGAGGTGGCCGTAGAGCTCACCGATGCGCGCGGCGGCGGCGACGCTATGACGCGGCGAGCCGAGCTCGTAGACCCGCTCGAGCTGCATCCGGGCGAGCAAGAGGCGGCGCTCGGTGCGCACGCGCCAGGGCGTGATCACGCGGGTGAACCACGCGTGGCTGTCGAGCCCTCGCCGCGCGGGCGGCGCGCCGCTCGCGAGGAAGCGCTCGACGTCGCTCTCCGCGCGCAAGAGGCGCGCCTCCGCGATCGCGTCGATCACGAGCTCGCGCGGGACCGGGCCGTCGTCGACGTCGTCTCGCGAGCGCTCGAAGCGCCGCTCGAGCTGCCGCCAGTGCCGGTTGGCGCGCGCGCGCTGCCCTCTGGCGAAGGCGATCCGCGCGCGCATGGCGTCGATCAGGATCGCCTGCGCCGGCGCGACGTGCGGCGAGAGCTCGCGAAAGCGATCGAGCGTCGCCTCCACCGCGTCGAAGCGCTCCGCCGCGAGGTGCATGCGGGCGAGCTCGTAGCCGATGCGCATGGCCTCGCGCGGCTCCGCATAGAGCAGGTGCCCGACCCAGGCGGCGCCGATCCGCTCGGCGGCCGGCACATCGCCCAGGGCGCGCGCGAGCTCGAAGGCCCTCGCGAGCGCGCTCGCGGCCTCGCCGCAGGGCTGGAGCACCGCCGTTCGATGCGTGAGGCAGCGGATCGCGTAGGCCTCGTAGAGCAGCGACGCGGTGCGGTACTCGGTGCGGCCGTCGAGATCTCGGGCGCGCGCGAGGGTGTCGCCGAGGTCGGCCTCGGGTGCGTCCTGCGCGCTCGCGAGCGAGGCGCCGAGGAGGAAGAGCAGTGCTGTGCATCCGCGGAGCATGCGTCCTCGCGTGGGCTCGGGGTCACCAGGTCGAAGACAAGCGGACCCTTCGATGGTGAACGAGCTTCGCGCGCGCGTCGAGGCCGCTGTGTCTTGGTGGCGCGCGGCATCACCGCTGACGCGCGTCTTCGCGCGCGCGGGCCGAGCTGCGCGGCCGCTCTCCGACAGCTTCGACTACGCGAGCGAGCGGCGGACGATCGCGCGCTGCGCGGCGGCGAACGCGGCCTCGAGCGACGCGTAGCAGACGATCGGCGGGCCCCCCGTGAGATGCGAGAGCAGCGTCCACGCGCGCGCCAGCCCGAGCGCGAGCGGCGACCGCGCGATGACGGAGACGTGACACGCCCGCGGCAGGAGCAGCGCGCGCGGGGCGCTCAGGCTGCTCGCGCCGGCGAGCGGCTCGACCAGCACCGCGTAGGGATCGGGCGCCGCGTCGGCCTCGACGGCCCGCTCGAGCTCGGCGGCCGACCGCGCGCAGGGACGTCCGGTCAGGACGAGGTGATAGAGACGCGGCTCGAGCCGGCGGAGCTGAGCTTCCTCGAGCTCCGAGAGCAGCTGTATCGATGAAGCCATCGCGCAAACCCCCAGGGCCAGCGCAGCTAGGACCGGACCTCGTGGTGCCAAGTGCGATCCCGCCGATCGTCGGGCGGGAACTTGCCCCGGAGGGCCGAGCGAGGCAGGACCGGAGGCGTGCTCCGCCTCTGGCACACCGCCGCTCGCGCCGTCCTGATCGGCGCCGTGCTCTTCCCGATGTGGGTCGCCTATGTGCTGCCGTGGCTCCACATGCAGCACTGGGGCGAGCCGATCCCTGACGCGGTGTGGAAGAAGAAGCACGCTCGCCACGCCGCCCGCTTCCTGTGGCTGGCCACCCGGATGCGCGGAGGCCTCATCAAGGTGGGGCAGATCCTCAGCACCCGCGTCGATCTGCTCCCGCCCGAGTGGACCTCGCGCCTCTCGAGCCTGCAGGACCGGGTCGAGCCTGCGCCGTGGAGCGTGATCTCGGCCCACCTGCGCGCTGCGTACGGCGAGCGCTTCGAGGAGGAGCGCTTCGCCGAGCTCGATCACCACGCGGTGGCCGCGGCCAGCTTCGGTCAGGTGCACCGCGCACGCACGATCGACGGCACCGACGTGGCGCTCAAGATCAAGTACCCCGACGTCGAGTGGAAGCTCGCGATCGACATGCGCCTCTTCGGCGTCGCGGTGCGGCTCTTCAACGTCTTCCTCCCGCGCATCAGCCTGCGCCCGATCTACGAGGAGGTGCGGCGCGCGCTGACCACCGAGCTCGACTACGAGCAGGAGGCGCGCTTCACGCGGATCATCCACGCGAACTTCGAGGGGCGCGAGGGCGTCGTGATCCCGCGGGTGATCGACGAGCTGACGACGCGCGACATCATCTGCACCACGTGGTTCACGGGGGTGAAGATCACCGACCCGGCGATCCTCGAGGACGCCTCGCTCGATCGCGCGCTGCTGCTCGAGCGGCTGCTCTCGACGTGGATCCAGATGATGTACGTCGACGGCGTCTTCCAGAGCGACCCGCACCCCGGCAACCTGCTGGTCCGGGTCGAGGACGGCGAGCCGATCCTCGGGGTCGTGGACTTCGGCCAGGTGAAGATCCTCTCGCCGGCGTTCCACCAGCAGCTGGTCGCGAGCGTCATGGCCTTCGCGATGGGGAACGTGGACATGTTCCTCGGCACGCTGGTCTCGCTCGGGCTCTTCGCCGAGTCGGAGCAAGAGCGGATGCGGCCCTTCATCGCGGCGTTGATGACGCGGCTGCGCGACCGGCGCCCGATGTCGGTCGACGAGCTCGACTTCCCGCACCTGCGAGACGAAGTGAAGGGCGTCATCGAGCAGATGGACATCGCGGTGCCGCAGGAGCTCGTGCTCTACGGGCGGACCTTCGCGCTGCTCGCCGGCGTGACGCGCGCCGTGGCGCCGGACGTCAACGCCCTCGCGATCGCCCGGCCACTGATCACCCAGGCCCTGCTCGCCGGCGGCCCTCGCGAGCAAGCCGCCTGAGCTGGCTGTCGTCCCGGGTGTCCAGCCGAGGGTGAACGCGCCGCTCGACGTTCTCCGAGCCGGGTGATTTGCGACAGCCTTGGATCTCTGACCGGAGAAAAGGTCCAACCTCGCCCACTTCCGGCTGGTACTCTCACGCCCTCACGGCAACTGCCGGGCGGAGGTGATCGATGGGTGGAGGAGCTGGGCTGCGCGTTGTCGCGTTCTCGATGCTGGGGGTGCTCGCGTCCTGCGACAGCCCGATGAGCCCGCCCTCCGACGGTGACGCGGGGAGCGCAGGCGACGGCGGCATGGACGGCGGGACGCCCACCCTCTGTGTCACCGACGACGACTGCGCGGACGCTGTCTTCTGCAACGGCGCCGAGCGCTGCATGCCCGGCGCGACCGACGCCGACGAGCGGGGCTGCGTCGAGGCGCTGACCGGCGCGTGCGATGAGGGTGAGGACTGCGACGAGGAGGCCTCGACCTGCGACATGCGATGCGTCGACGCGGACGGGGACGGCCACGGCGCCATCGCGTGCGGCGGCGACGACTGCGACGACGCCGACGCCAATCGCTTCCCGGGCAACCTCGAGGTCTGCGACTCCCTGGCGCACGACGAGGACTGCAACCCCGAGACCTTCGGCTTCGTCGACAGCGACGCCGACGGCTCGGGATCGAACGGATGCTGCAACGTGCTGGAGGGCGGCGCGCTCAACTGTGGCAGCGACTGCAACGACGCCGACTCGACGGTGAACGAGCGCGCTGGAGACGGCCCGCCGCTCTTCTGCGATGGCGTCGACAACGACTGCTCGTCGACGGCCGACGAGGGCTGCCCCTGCGTGGAGGGCGAGACGCAGGAGTGCGGCACCGAGGCGCAGCGCATGCGCGTGGGCATCTGCCGCCCCGGCACCCAGGTCTGCTCGGGCGGCGCGTACACCGACACGTGTATCGGCGCGGTCGCGCCGGACGAGGAGATCTGCGACGGGCTCGACAACGACTGCGACGGGTTGATCGACGAGGCGGTGCGCCGGACCTACTACCCCGACCTCGACGAGGACGGCTTCGGCTCCTCGAGCGGCACGCCGGTCATGGCGTGCAGCGCGCCGGCCGGCTACGCGAGCAACGCGACCGACTGCGACGACACGGTGGCCAGCGTGAACCCCGCCGCGACCGAGGTCTGCAACCTCATCGACGACAACTGCACCGGCGGCATCGACGAGGGCTTCATCGGCACGTTCTATCGCGACGCCGACCTCGACGGCTTCGGCGACGCGACGATGGCGACGATGACCTGCGCGCCGCCGGCCGGCTACGTGCGCAACGCCGACGACTGCGACGACACGAGCGGCTCGCGGAACCCGGCGACGATCGAGGGCTGCAACGGCATCGACGACAACTGCAACGGGATGACGGACGAGGGGCTCCTGCGGACCTTCTACCGCGACGCTGACGGCGACGCGTGGGGCGTCACCTCGATGACGACGAGCGCCTGCCTCCCGCCGGTCGGGTACACCGATCGCAGCGGCGACTGCGACGACACCCGCCCCGCGGCCAACCCGGCCGGCGGCGAGGTGTGCAACGGCCTCGATGACGACTGCGACGGCATCGTCGACGAGGGTGCGCTCCGCACGTTCTACGCGGACGGGGACGGCGACAGCTTCGGGCGCGCCGACTCGACCGTGACCGCGTGCTCTGCTCCGAGCGGGCACACCGATCGCGCGGGGGACTGCAACGACAGCAACGCGGGCGTGAACCCGTCCTCCGCCGAGCTCTGCAACGGCCGCGACGACAACTGCGACGGAACGACCGATCCGGGCTGCAGCTGCACCGATGGGACGACGCGCGACTGTGGCCCCGCGACCGACGTCGGCGAGTGCACCTTCGGCTCGCAGACCTGCATCGGCGGCTCGTGGGGCGGCTGCGTGGGCGCCGTCAACACGAGCGTCGAGATCTGCAACGGCCGCGACGACGACTGCGACGGAACGATCGACGACGGAGTGGTCGCCACCGGCTGCTATCGCGACGGCGACGGCGACGGCCACGGCACCGGCGGAGCGACCGTGCAGTGCCGGGACGCGAGCCGCGCGGCGTTCGGGTTCTGCCCGGTGGGCTGGACGAACAACAATGCCGACTGCAACGACGGCGTGAGCGCGATCCGGCCCGGCGCGACCGAGGTCTGCGACGGGATCGACCAGGACTGCGACGGAATGGCCGACGAGGGCGCGACCATCGCGTGCTACGGCGACGCCGACGCCGACGGCTTCGGCGCGGGCGCGAGCGTGCAGCGCTGCCCCGACGCGGCGCGCCCGGCGTTCGGCATGTGCCCGAGCGGGTTCACCAACGTCGCGACCGACTGCAACGACAGCAACGGCAGCGTGCGGCCCATGGCCCCCGAGATCTGCAACGGGACCGACGACGACTGCGACGGAACGATCGACGACGGCGTAACCGCTTCGCCCTGCTATGCCGACTCGGACGGCGATGGCTACGGCGCCGGATCGGCGACCACGCGCTGCCGCGACGCCACCCGCCCGGCGCAGGGGTACTGCCCCTTCGGCTCCAGCAACGGGGCGACCGACTGCAACGACGCGAACCCCACCGTGCGCCCGGGCGGCAGCGAGACCTGCAACGGCCTCGACGACGACTGCGACGGAACGATCGACGACGGCGTGCTGCTCAGCTGCTACGCCGACGCCGACGACGACGGCTACCCGACGGCCGGCGCGGTGGCCGAGCCGCTCTGCCCGACGCCGGGGCGCGCCGCGGTCGGAGGCTGCGCGATCAACTACACCAACCGCGCCCCCACCACCGGCAACATCGACTGCCAGGACGCGCGCGCCAACATCAACCCGGGCCGCCCCGACTTCTGCGACGGCGAGGACAACGACTGCTCGGGCACCGTCGACGACGCCGAGGCGCTCAGCGAGTGCTCGGCCACCGGCGGCTATGCCGGCTGCCGCGGCGGCGAGTGCCGCCTGCTCGCCTGTCAGCCGCGCCGCGCGAGCTGCGACGGGGATCTCGAGAACGGCTGCGAGACCGACCTCTCGACGAGCGACGAGCACTGCGGGGCCTGCGGCGATCGCTGCCCAGGCGGCTGCGTGAACGGGCTCTGCCGCCCGGTCGTCGCGATCGCGCGGGGCACCGATCACGCGTGCGCCGTGCGCGACACCGGCCACGTCGTCTGCTGGGGCGCCAACGCGTTCGGCCAGCTCGGCGACGGGACCACCACCCAGCGCACGGTGCCGGCGCTCGTGGTGGGCATCGACGACGCGGTCGACGTCGCGATCACCTCGGATGCGCCCTTCACCACCTCGGGGCACGCCGACTTCACGTGCGCGCTGCGCAGCACGGGGGAGGTGGCCTGCTGGGGTTATCTGCTCGGCGCCGTGCCGGCGAACGTGGCCGGGATCGCGGGCGCGACGCAGATCGATCTAGGCGGCAACCACGGCTGCGCCGTCGTGGCGGGTGGGGCCGTCTACTGCTGGGGCGGCAACTCTCACGGTCAGCTCGGGCGCGCACCCGGCGGCAGCAGAGCCGCGGGGCTCGTCCCCGGGATCACCGCCGCGGAGATCACCGCCGGCGGAGACACGACGTGCGCCCGAACCACCACCGGCAGCGTGGTGTGCTGGGGCGCGAACTATCGGGGCGAGCGCGGCGACTCCGCCACGATGACCGATTCCCACACGCCGAGCGCCGCGATCGTCACCGGAGCGACCCACCTCGGCAGCGGCAGCTACGCCACCTGCGCGATCGTGGGCGGCGCGCCGACCTGCTGGGGCAGCCGGTACGTGAACGGCCGGACGAGCAACAACTCGGCGCCGCTCACCATCCCGGGCGTCACGGGCGCGGTGCAGCTCGCTGTCAACGAGAACGCAGCGTGCGCGCGCCTCACGGACGGAACGCGGGCGTGCTGGGGCTTGGAGCTCGCCGGTGAGTTCGGTGACGGCCCCACGGTGAGCACCAGCACCAGCGGCGTCTCGATCACGACGCCCGACGCCATCACCGACCTCTCGTCGGGCGGCGGCGGGACGTGCGTCGTGCGCGCGAGCGGCTCGGTGCTCTGCTGGGGCGATGGCGCCCGCGGCGAGCTCGGCGACGCGACCATCACGCCGATCAGCCACTCGCCCGTCCGCACGCACGATCTGCTCGACGTGGTCCAGGTGGAGGCCGAAGACAGCGGAGACTTCTACCACCGCACCTGCGCTCGCCGGCATGACGGGGAGGTGCTCTGCTGGGGCCGGGGCGAGTGGACCGGAGACGGCGCGGCCGAGCTGCAGCTCACCCCGATCCGGCTTCACTCGAACGCCGTCGACCTTGCGGTGGGGGGTGGGCACGTGTGCGTCGTGAACAGCGCAAACCGCTTGCGCTGTTGGGGCCAGAACTTTCGAGGCCAGCTCGGCGACGGGACGACCACCGATCGCTTCAGCTTCGAGCTCGTCGCGGGGATGAGCGACGTGATCGCCGTCGATGCCGGGTGGGGGCACACCTGCGCGACGCTCGCGTCGGGGCAGACCTACTGCTTCGGAAACACCGGGAACGGCCAGAGCGGAGCTTGGGCCCCACCGTACGAAGTGACCTCGCCCAGCCTGATCGCTGGAGTGACGGCGGTAGACGTCTCGGTCGGAGCTGGCCACTCCTGCGCGCTCGGGCGGGACGGAACGATCTGGTGCTGGGGCGAGGGCTACCTCAACGGTCGGACGAGCAGGAACCCGATCGCCGCGCCGCTCCCGGGCAGCGACTATCTCGCGCTCGCGGGAGGCGCGACGACCGCGTGCGGCGTGACCGCCGATGGTCGAGCGCGATGCTGGGGCGAGAACAACGAGGGCCAGTTCGGCGTCGGGGTGGTGAGCGGTCGCACCGAGACGCCCACTACGGTCGGCACCCTCCGTGCGATCGACATGCTGTCGACCGGCAAGACGGCCTGCGCCACCGAAGGTGCCGCGCGGGACCTGTACTGCTGGGGATACAACAACGACGGCCAGGTCGGGGACGGCACCACGTCGCCGGCAGTCGTCACGCCGCGGCGGGTCCCCTCGCTCTCGGGCGTCACGCACGTCTCCTCGGGTGGGCCCACCACCTGCGCCATCGCGGCCGACGGCCTGTACTGCTGGGGAGACGGTCCGCTCGGGGATGGCACGTCGAACCCGAGCGCGGTCCCTGTGCCCATCGTCGATGCCCTGTACGATCCGTGAGCTGCGCTATAAAGAGCGGGTGTATCGCCTGCTCATCCTCTCGCTCTTCTTGATCGGCTGCGCGGCGGACGTCGGCCCGAGCGGCCGCGCGGTCGGCGGCCCTTGCGTCGACGAGCTCGACTGTGAGGCGGGCTCGTTCTGCCTGCGCCGGCTCGACTTCCCGGGCGGCACCTGCACGACCAACTGCGGCGCCGACGAGGACTGCGTCGGGGGCAGCGTGTGCATCGAGGAGGGGATGGGCGTCTGCCTCTTGCCCTGCGCGGCCGACGAGGACTGCACGCGCGAGGACTACGCATGCCGGGACCGCACACGCCGCGGCGCCGCCGGCTCGACCTCCGTGTGCGTCGGAGGCTGAGGAGCGATGGCCTCACACGCCCCGACTCGCACGATCCGCGTGCGCAAGATGGACTTCCCCTTCGCGGAGGCGGCGATCCCGCGCTGGTGGCTGCACGGCAACCCGACGCTCACCCACCTCGCGAACGGCCTCAACCTGCTCTTCCCGGCCGGCGAGCGCTTCTTCATCCGCAGCGTCAAGCACTACCTGGATCGCATCGAGGACCCGGAGCTGCACGCGAGGGTGAGGGCGTTCTTCGGGCAGGAGGGCCGGCACGGCCACGAGCACGAGCAGATGAACGCCGTGCTCGAGGCGCAGGGCTACGATCTGCGCCGCTTCCTCCGCCTCTACGAGTCGCTCGCCTTCGGCGTGCTCGAGCCGCGCTTGCCGCCGATCCTCCGGCTCAGCACGACGGTGGCGCTCGAGCACTTCACGGCCTCGCTCGCCGAGTCCGCCCTCACGACGCCCTTCCTCGACGGAGCGCACCCGGTGATGGCGGCGCTCCTGCGCTGGCACGCGGCCGAGGAGATCGAGCACAAGGCGGTGGCGTTCGACGTGCTCGCGGCGGTCGACCCGCGCTACTCGGTGCGCGTGGCGGGCCTCGCCGTCGGGCTCTCGCAGCTGCTCGCGTGGTGGATGGTCGCGAGCGTGATGCTCGCGGCGCAGGAGGACCTCTCGCGCGAGGAGCGCGCGGCATGGCGCGCCAAGGCCCGGCGCGCGCGGGTCGATCACGGCGCGACCGATCGCGTCGGGCTCTTCAAGCGCGCGGTGATCGAGTACCTGCGCCCGAGCTTCCATCCGGACGATCGCGACGACTACCACCTCGCAGCGAGCTACCTCGCGCGCGTCGGCGCGG
>JAEZBP010000398.1 GCA_023427125.1 Pseudomonadota bacterium
GTCTGACGTACACCTCGGCGGCTCGAAGGTGCCCGTGGGGAGCGATGATCGGCGCCTTCGGCCAGCGCCGGGCGCAGGGCGGCATCGCTTATCGCCTGGGTGACCTCGTCCGGCGCCTCCTCCTGCGGGAAGTGGCCGGCCTGGGCGAGCTCGATCACCTCCGCGTGCGGCAGCGCGTCGCGCCAGCGCGCGAGGTACTTCGATCCGAACGCGGGGTCGCGCATGCCCCACACGATCGTCGACGCGATCGGCGCGAGCGCCTCGCGCCGCGCCCACAGCGAGTCGTAGTAGGGGGCGGCCCCGGCGAGCGCGCACCCGAGCGCCCACGGCGCGGTCCGCTCGGCGCGCCGCTGGAACGGCGCGAGGTAGTGGCGATGCACCTCGGGCGAGAGCCTCGCGCGATCACCGAAGCTCATCGGCACGAGCCAGCGCGGCGAGGCGTTGAGCCAGAGGTAGAGGAAGCGACCGAGCGGCGAGGCGACGAGGCGCGAGAGGCGGCGCACCGAGGGATCGTCGCCGTGCGCCCAGGCCCACGTGTTGATCAGGACCAGCGAGCGCACCCGCGCCGGCTCCTCGAGCAGGATCGGCAGGCCGATCGGCCCGCCGAAGTCGTGGAGGACCAGCGTGAGGTCCGTCAGATCGAGCGCGACGCCCCCCTGCTCGAGCGCGAGATCGCGCAGGCGCCCGAGCACGACGGCGTTCTCGTCCCACGACGCGCGGGTGGCGACGAGCGCCTCGACGTCGATGCCGATCAGCGCGCCGCCCTCGAGCGGCGCGCGCGGCGAGAGCTCGTGGAAGAGCGCCGCCTCGAAGGGCAAGGCCTCGCGCACCAGCTCGAGCGCCGCCGCCCGCCACGCCGGCAGCGCGATCGACGAGGCCGCGGCCTCGGCCAGGCGTGCCTCCAGCGAGCGCATGCGGGTACGAACGTACCATGCCGCCCGCCGGTGTTCGGGCTCAGCCTGTGCTCAGGATGAACACCGACATGAAGACTCTCGCCCACGCCCCTTCCGCCCTCGCGTCCCTCGAGCGACCGTGGCTCGATCGCGCGCTCTATCCCTTCACGCCCCGGCAGCACACCGCTGACGAGGGGACGATCTCCTACCTCGACGAGGGGCGCGGCCGGCCGATCCTCTTCGTGCACGGCACTCCGTCGTGGTCGTTCGAGTGGCGCCACCAGGTCGAGGCGCTCTCCGCCACCCATCGCTGCGTCGCGCCCGACCACCTCGGCTTCGGGCTCTCCGACAAGCCGGCGGACGCGGCGTACGCGCCGGCCGATCACGCGCGCCGCCTGCTGGCGCTGGTGCGCGCGCTCGACCTGACGGACCTCACGCTGGTCCTCCACGACTTCGGCGGGCCGATCGGCCTGCCGATCCTGCTCGAGGAGCCGGCGCGGGTGCGCGCGCTGGTCCTGATCAACACGTGGGCCTGGGCGCACGGCGACGATCCTTCGGTGCGCCGCCTGTCGCGCTTCGTCGCGTCGCCGCTCGGGCGCTTGCTCTACCTCTGGCTCAACGCCTCGCCGCGCTGGCTCGTGCCGATGAGCTTCGGCGATCGCAAGAAGCTCTCTCGACAGGTGCACCGCCACTACCTCGCGCCCTTCGGCCGGCGCGCCGATCGGACTGCGCCGTGGGCGCTCGGGTGCGCGCTCGCCGGCGCCGACCCGTACTACGCGACGCTCTGGGCGCGCCGCGATGCCCTCACCTCTCTCCCGTCGACGATCGTGTGGGGCATGCGCGACCCGGCGTTCGGTTCCAACTACCTCGCGCGCTGGCGCGACGCGCTGCCGCACGCGGAGCTGATCGAGCTCGCGGCGGCCGGCCACTTCCCGCAGGAGGAGGCGCCCGACGAGGTCACCCGGGCGATCCGCGAGGCCGCGACCGGTTGTCGTGCTCGGTGACCCGCCGGCTGGCGGCCGAGACGGGCTGTCGAGGGCTTCAGACACCCACCGCAGGCGTCGGCGGCGGCTGTCTGAACGTACGAAAGGCCACCGCAGGCGTCGGCGGCGGCTGTCTGCGCGTACGAAAAGCCACCGCAAGCGTCGGCGGCGGCTGTCTGAACGTACGAAAAGGCCACCGCAGGCGTCGGCGGCGGCTGTCTGAAGGTAGGAAATGCCACCGCAGGCGTCGGCGGCGGCGGTCTGAAGGTAGGAAATGCCACCGCAGGCATCGGTGGCGGGAGTCTGCACGTTCGAAGAGCCACCGCAGGCGCCGGCGGCGGGTATCTGACGGTCCGGCGCCTCACCTCCGCGGCGTGGTCGGCTGACTGGAGTGGCGCCGAGCGCCTCAGCCCCACTCGAACGCGAGGCCCTCGTCGCCGGCGCGGATGCGCACGCGCCCTCCCCGCCGGCCCTCGCCGCGCGCGAGGCGCTCGGCCAGCGGGACCAGCACGTGCGCCTCGATCGCGCGCTTCATCGGCCGCGCGCCGAGCGTCGGGTCGAAGCCAGCGCGCGCCAAGAGCTCGATGACGCTCTCGTCGGCCTCGACCTCGAGCCCTCGGCGCCTCAGACCGTCGCGCTCGAGCGCGCTCGCGAGCAGCCGGCGCGCGATCGATCGCAAGGTCTCGCGGCCCAGCGGCGCGAAGGGCACCACGTAGTCGATCCGGTTGAGCAGCTCCGGCCGGAAGAAGCGCCGCGCCGCGCCGAGGTAGTCCGGCCCCGCGT
>JAEZBP010000401.1 GCA_023427125.1 Pseudomonadota bacterium
GCGCCCGCCCCCGCGCCCCCGCCGCGCCGGGCGCGCCGCAGCTCAGGGCGCACGGGAGAGGGCTGAGCCGGTCAGGTCGCTCGTGGTCCGGTACTAGCCCCGCGGCGCAGCATGGCGACGAGAGCGCCGAGATCGCGGAGCCTGCGCACCCGGTCGAATGCGTCTCCGACGCGCGGTGGTGACAGCGGCCGCGAGGAGCTGCTCAGCTCATGGCGTGGAGCGCGCCGGTCTGGCGCCACGCGAGGAGGATCGCCTGCTCGATGGAGCGGACCATCGAGGCGCGGCCGCTGCCCGTGCACGCGACCCAAGGCACGTCGAGCTCGCCGCAGCGCTTGCGCAGCGCCTTGCCGAGCATGGTGCGCACGTAGCGCATGATGACGACGACGCGCGCGCGCGCGAGCTCGCCCTCCATGGCGCGGAGCTGGTCGCCCCAGTTGCTGTTCCAGCCGGTCCGCTGGAAGAGCACCGTGACGTTCGGCCAGTCGCGCTTGAGCGCCGCCACGATGGCGTCGTCCTGCTGCGACTGTGTCTCGTTGCCGCCGACGACGAGCACCAGGCCGTAGAGCTCCGCCGGATCGATGCTCGGCGGGAGAACCAGGCCGCTCTGCGAGCGCCGCTCGAAGACCTCGCGGTACTGTGCGAGGCGCGGCTCGAGCGAGGCCACCGCGTCGTCGCCTCCGAGCGCGCGGATGTCCTCGATGAGCGCCTCGGCCTTGCCGAGCGCCCACTCGTCGTCGACGTCGAGCGTGGAGTGGAAGGCCCGCGCGAGCTCGTTGGCGGCGTTCGCGAACTCGCCCATCGACTCGTAGAGCGCGGCGCGCACCACGCGCGCGTCGAGCGGATCCATCGCGGTCCGCCACGCGCCGTGCTCCTCCCCGAGCTGATCGATGAGCCTGCTGCGGAAGGGCTCCTCGGTCGCGAGCTCCACCAGGATGTCGAGCGCCTCCGTCGCCCGCTCGCGAAAGACCGCCGGGCCCTCCTCGGTGGGGGCGTCGCGCATCGCGTGGCTCTCGGTGAGCACGACCTCCGCCGCCGCCCACCGGCGCTCCGGCGTGAAGTCGCTGCGATGTGCCTGCGCGAGGAGCTCCAGCAGCGCGGCCGGGACGAAGCGCACCATGCGCGTCTCGGCGAGCACCGAGATGGCCCGCGTCCCCTCGGCCGCGTAGAGCTCGTGCGCGAGCTCGATCGCCGCGTCGGGATCGGTCAGCTCGATGGCGACGAGCGCGCGCCGCAGCATGAACTCGGGCGCCTTGGTGCGCGCGTCGAGGATCTGCCGCATCAGGTCGCGCGCGTAGGGCACGCGCGCCATGTCGGTGAGCTCGGCGAGCGCGACCGCGAGCGCCAGCCGCCCGCTGTCGAGCGGGCCGAAGCGCCCGTAGCGATCGGGATCGGAGCTCATCCCGGCCACCGCGCGCTCGAGGTAGGGGATGGCGCTCGCGCCGTCGCCGCGCGCGAAGAGCGCCATGCCGATGCAGAAGTCGCCGTGGTTGCGGCCGCCGCCGCCCACCTGGCTCGAGCGCTCGAAGTTGCGCCAGCCGGGCACGAACTGCGCGGCGAAGTCTCGCAGCATCGACTCCTCGGGGGGCAGCCGCACGTCCGCGAGGCTGCGGAGCGCGCACTCGATGAGCCCGAGGTCCGCGAGGATGTCCGAGCGCACCGTCGGGTCGGCCACGTCGAGCTGTGGCTCGAGGAGCTTGCGCGCGCCCTCGAAGTCGCCGCGGAGCCTCGCGCAGTGGGCGCGGCGGCGCTGGAGCAGGACCTCGAAGTCGGCGGGCAGATCGGGGTCGTCGGTGAGCGCGGGCAGCGCCGCGAGGAGCACGTCGAGGAGCCTCCGCGCGTCGGCCTCGCGGCGCTCGCGGATCAGCGAGGACGCCGTCTCGAGCACCTCGCGCGCGAAGGGCGCGCCGGAGCGGCCGACGACCGCGGGCGAGATGAAGCGCGCGGCCTCTGCGAAGCGCCCCCTCGCGGAGTACGCCTCGAAGACGATCGACACCACGCGCTCCGCATAGCCGGTGCCGGGCCGGGCCAGCTCGCGCGCGAGCTCCGCCCGGTTGAGCAGCTCCACGACGGCGTCGAGGTGGCCGCGCCGCTTGTAGCCGAGGATGGCGCCGCACGCGTACCAGCCGCGGCGGACGTCGCTCGCCTCCGGGAAGTCGAGCTCGAGCGGGCGATCGAGGAGCACCGTGAGGAGCCCGCGGTGGAAGTAGCTCTGGTGGCGCTCGAGGTTCAGCTGGATCACCTCCTCGACGAGGTCCTCGACCTTCTCGGTCGTGAGCGCGCCGTGCACGTCGGCGACCGACGCGATGACCGATCGGATCAGCACCTGATCGAGCGTCGTGAAGGTGGGCGGCGTCTCCTCTGCCGGCTGGGTCGGCTCGGGCGGATGCTCCGGCTCCTCCGAGAGGCTCGCCTCCACGCGGCCGCCGAAGGTGTCGTGGGTCGTGCGCTGCGCGGGCTTGTGCGTGAACGCCGCGTCGCCGAGCGCCTCGACGCGAGCCTCGTCGAAGTCCGCGAAGACGTCGAAGGTGGACTGACACGAGACGACGTCGAGGAAGAGCGCGACGTGCGCGCGAGGGAACGTCGCCATCATCCGGCGGATCGCGGCGACCATCCGGCTCCGCGCGGGGGCCTCGAGCTCGTCGATGTTCTTGATGACCCCGGCGTCGTGCGGGACCTTCAAGAAGTCGAGGAACGAGACGACGAGGCGCTTGCGCTTGACCAGGTGGAAGTGGGTGAAGAGCGCCGCGCCGAGCTGCGCGCTCGGGAGCTTGCGCATCTTGGCGAAGTGCTCGGCGCGCTTCTCGATCGACCACTTCTCGACGCTCTGGCGGCGCACCCGGTCGTTGCGCGCCAGGGCCAGGACGGCGGCCTTACCGATCTTCTCGTCCTCGAACGCGACGCTCGCGATCTGGCGGCGAGTCGGGGGGTCGAGGTCTCTCCAGACCTGGAGCCACGTCTTGCTCTTCGGCGCCTGCTGCATGGGAGCGAGGGTTGTCGCGCGCACCTCCGCGCGCGGGCAAGTTGGCGCGCGGACCTCCGGGCGGCGGCGCACTATATCAGCGCGGGGCGCTCGGGTATTGGCTACCTTCGGCCCGAATGGCGGAGCCGAGCTACGACGAGGTGCCCTACGAGGGCCGGGCCATCCCGGCGAGCGCCCCGGCCGCCCTCGTGATGACGGCGCGCGCGCACGGCGGGCCGAGAGGACCGCTCGCGCGCGCGCGGGTGCTCGAGCTCGGGTGCGGAGACGGAGCGAACCTCCTTCCTCTCGCCTTCCACCACCCCGACTTCACGCTCACGGGCGTGGACTCGAGCGCGCGCGCCATCGGCGTGGCGGAGGAGAGCGCGCGGGCGCTCGGCCTCTCGAACGTGCGCTTCACGTGCGCGGACATCGCCGCGTTCGCGCCGGAGGGCGAGCACGATTACGTGATCGCGCACGGGCTCTACTCGTGGATCGACGCCGACCGGCGCGAGGCGCTCCGGCGGTTCGTGCGTGGCGCGATGGCGCCCGGCGGCCTCGCGTACGTGAGCTTCAACGCCCAGCCGGCCTGGGGCGTGCGCGGCCGCGTGCGCGACGTGCTGGCGCGGGGGCCCGGCTC
>JAEZBP010000426.1 GCA_023427125.1 Pseudomonadota bacterium
ACGCCACCTGCGCCGGCGACGCCACCGACCCGACGTCGAGCCCCCGCTCGCGCGGCGACTTCGTCTTCTTCGAGCCCTACATGATGCCGCCGCTCCCCGCGCGCGACACCCTCGACTTCGCGACCGACCTGCGCGTGGCCGACGTCTACTTCCTGATGCACACGACGGGCTCGATGGGAAGCTCGGTCAACAGCCTGAAGGACAGCCTCGCCAGCTTCATCCCACGGCTCCGAATGGAGATCCCCGATGTGTCGATCGGCGCCGGTGAATTCCGTGACTATCCTGTGAGCCCATACGGCGGCTCGGTAGACTTCGCGTTCCGCAATCATCAGAACCTCACCGCGAGCGAGGCGGACGCGATCGCCGGCGTGAATCGCTACTCCCTGGGCAATGGCGCCGACGGCCCTGAGAGCCATGTGCCCGCGGTGTGGGCGGTCGCCACCGGCAGCGCGCTGCCGGGGAGCAGCGGGACCCCGGCCGCGCCGGCCTGTCCCCCCGGGCACTGGGGCTACCCCTGCTTCCGCGACGGAGCGGTCCCGATCATCGTGCTGATCACCGATGTGTACATGCACAACGGCCCGGGCGGCGCGTACGCCTACAGCGACGCGACGCTCGGCGGGCACGCTCCGACGTATGCCGAGGCGATCGCAGCCCTGAACGCAAACCGCATCCGCGTGATCGGAATCGGTCAGGGAAGTGGCGGTATCACCCACATGAATGAGATGGCCCGCGATACAGGCGCGGTGGACGGCTCGGGGGCTCCGCTCACCAGCGTGTGGTCCGGAGCCATCGGCGACACGGTGCTCAACCAGATCCAGATCCTCGCGCGCTCGACGGTGCTCGACATCTCCGTCGAGTTCGTCGACGACCCGAGCGACGGCGTCGACTCCTTCGCGTCCTTCGTGCAGTTCGTCGAGGCCAACACTGCGGGCGATGCGACGCGCGGCTGCGACCCGCGCGCGGCGGTCGACACCGACGGCGACGGTCACCCCGACACCTTCAACGACGTCACCGCGGGCGGCCGCGTCTGCTTCGACATCGTCGTGAAGCAGAACGACACCGTGATGCCCACGACCGCCCCGCAGATCTTCAAGGCGACGCTGCGCGTGCTCGGCGACGGCTTCACCGAGCTCGACACGCGCGACATCTTCTTCCTCGTGCCCGGGATCATCGAGGGCCCGGAGGGCCCCGAATAGCCGACACGAAACCGAGCCGGGAACGAGCCTTGTCATTCGGGTGGCCGTCGTCGATGATGACGGCCGACTCGAGGAGGGACCGTGAAGAACCGGCTCGGTGGAGTGCTCGCTTGCCTGCTGATGGTGGCGTGCGACGGAGGCAACAGCGCGGTCGACGCCAGCGGGATTGACGCGGCGACAGACGCAGGGCCCGGCGGGCCGTGCGCGCGAGAGAGCGACTGCGAGGACGGCCTCTTCTGTACGGTGCACCGCTGCCGTCCGGGCGAGACGGGCGCCGACGCGAGGGGATGCCTGCTCCAGGCCGACATGCCTTGCGCGGTCACCCAGACCTGCGACGAGGCCGGCCGCGCCTGCGTCGCGGTCGACTGCTCCGACCCCGACCGCGACCTCGATGGCGCCGACTCGCACCTCTGCGCCGGCCAAGACTGCGACGACGACGACTCGAACCGCTATCCGGGGAACCGCGAGGTCTGCGACGCCGAGGGCCACGACGAGGACTGCCTGGCGGACACGTTCGCCGGACCGGAGGGGGACCTCGACGGTGATGGCGAGGTCAGCGCGATGTGCTGCAACGGCGACGCCTGCGGCTCGGACTGCGACGACACCAACCCGCTGGTCAACAGCGCGGCGCGCGAGGTGTGCAACGGCATCGACGACGATTGCTCGGGGGCGGCCGACGACACGACGGGCACGACCTCGCTCTGCCCCGGTGGGGTCTGCACCGCCGGCCGGTGCTCGTTCTCACCATGGGATCGGATCTTCGGTGGCAGTGGCAATGACAGCGCGCACGCGATCGCGACGGACGACGAAGGCAACGTGTACGTTGCGGGCGTGTTTGGGCCGGGCGTCGACTTCGGGAGTGGGCCGGAGCCCGATGCGGGGCTCGTGAGCTACACCGCGGACGGGGTGATGCGCTGGGTCCTGCGGCACGGCGGGGCCGGGATCCTACAGGCTTGGGGGCTGGCCTTCGACGAGGACCGGGACGCGTTGTACCTCTTGGGGCGTACTGGCGGGCCTGCGACCTTCGGTTCCATCACGGTCGATGGAGCTTTCCTTCTGCGGCTCGATACGGACGGTAGCGCGCGCTGGGTCGTCCCACTCCCTCCGCTCTTGGGGGGGACGGACCGGCGGGCCGCGGTTGCAGCCCGGGGCGGCGTGGTCGCGGTGGTGAGCAGCTTCGACCGGTCGTTCGATTTTGGTGATGGTACCGAGCGTGCTCCAGTCGGAAGCAAGGACGGATACGCTGCCGTCTACGACGCGAGTGGCGCGCTCTCGTGGGTCAATCTGTATGGAGGAGCGGGGGCGTCCACATCGCTGCGCGCGGTCAGCATCGACTCCACGGGTTCCGTGTATCTCGCGGGCGACTTCAATGGAACGGTGGATTTCGGTGGCGGTGCCCAAGCGGCGATGGGTGATGCCTCCGTGGTCGTGTCGGTCGACGCTTCGGGCGGCCATCGCTGGTCGCGGACTTACGACTCGGTAGGCAGCGACAACGTGGAGGCGCTGGCCGCGGGAGAGGAGAGGCTGTTTCTGGCTGGGACGATCGGCGGTCCGATCGACTTCGGAGGCGGCCCGGTGGGGGCGTCGGGGTCACAGGCGGGCTATGTGCTCGCGCTCTCGCTCGACGGGAGTTACGCGTGGGAGCGCGTCTTGAGTGGGTCTGGATACGCTTCGCCTCAGGCCTTGGTCGCGCGCGATGACGATCGGATATCGGTGGTCGGTAGGTTCGCCGGATCTGTCAACTTCGGCGGAGGCGGCAGTCTCACGAGCACTCCTGAAGTGGTCGGTGGAGTTGAGATGCCCACCGAGGACATCTTCATGGTGACGTATCGAGGGGATCGGGTGCACATTCGCGACCGAGCGCTCGGCGCGGAAGGCGGGCAAGTCGCGCGGGCCGTTGCAGTGGGTCCTGGAGGAGCCGCGACGATCGCGGGCTCGTTCCAAGGGCGGGTCAACTTCGGAACTGGGGTGAGGGCCTCCGACGGCGGGCAGTGGGGATTCGTCGCACGGATCGTGGACTGACCCGAGGAGGGGAGCGATGAAGCCCCGGCTTCGCCGGCGCGCTTCTCCCCTCCAGGTCCTGATCGGCGCCGGCCGGAGCCGAGCCCTCTGGATCAGCCGCCCTTGTTCGGGTCGCCGCCGTCGTCCTTCGCGCGGGTGCTGCGGCCGTTGAGGACGGTGAGCTCCATGCGCTTGGCGATGATCGGCTGGCCGAGCGCGGTCGCGGCGGCGCGGGCGGCGCGGCGGGCGCGGCGGAGCAGGTCGATGAGGATGCCGTCGACCAGATCGAGCATCTCGGTGTGCTCCGGGGTGCCGGGCTTGCCGGGGCGGCGCTGCTCGGCCTCGCGCAGGACGGTGAGCGCCGCGTCGATGTCGGCGACGACGAAGGTGCCGCCGCGGTCGGCCGTCTTCGCGGCGACGGCCGGCAGGGTGAGGGTGTTGCGCAGGACGTCGAGCTGGGCCCGCAGCTCCGTGGAGTCGGCGCTGGTGCTCTTGACCTTCGCGAGCGCGATGTCGATCGCCTTGACGCTCTCGGCGTCGCCGGCGTCGGCGAGATCGGTGCGGGCGCCGCGCAGGATCGGGTCGGCGTCGCGGCGCGCCTGCTTGCCCGTCTTGAGCGCCGCGTCGTACGCGTGGGTCGCCGCGCGCACGTCGTTGCTCGCCAGCGTGCGCTGCGTGCCGAGCTCGAGCTGCTTGAGGATGCCCGCCTTCAGTCGATCGAAGTCGATGAGCCCGAAGCCCCGCCGGGAGAGCTCGGCGAGGTAGTCCTCGATCGGCTTCACGAAGTCGTCGGCCTGCGCGAGCACCAGCTCCGAGCCGTAGTTCCTGCCGGTGCGGATGTACGCCGCCCGCTGCGCGGGCGCGATCGCGTCGAGATCCAAGCTCATCTGAACAGCCTCCCACTCGATCGGCTTACGGCCACCCCGGCCGAGCCGTCGTCTGCGACGCTACCACCGGCGGGGATCGACGAGCAACCTCCGACGCCGCAACGTCCGATGTCGTCGCGCGTCGCGCCGGTGTCGTCGCGCGGGGGGCGCGAGCCGAGCCTCCTGCTCGGGCGAGCGGCGCGGCGCCGGGCGTGAGGGGCGTGACCGGAGCCTGCCGTGCGCGCGAGCTCCTCGGTCGTCCGC
>JAEZBP010000542.1 GCA_023427125.1 Pseudomonadota bacterium
GGCGCGCACCGCGTCGCGCGCCCGCGCGGCCGAGGCACACCAGGACGCCGTCGACGCCGCGGTGCGGCGCGTCGAGCACGATCGCGTCCCGCGCCGCCGCCACCCGTGGATGATCGAGAACACGATCAGCGATCACCAATTCGGCACGATCGTCGGCGTGCACCCGGTCCAGAACCTCTTCGTCGGCATCGGCGCCGGTGTCGTGTTCGGCTTCGGCCACTCTTCGTACACCGACCGCGGCTACTACACGGTCGGCACCAGCCCGCTCTTCGCCGTCGACTTCGAGCTGCGGTGGCTGGTCTTCGATCACAACATCACTCCCTATCTCTCAGGAGGCTTTCACGTGATGCTGGGAAGCGTGTGGGCCAACGGATCGAACGATGGCGGCTTCACCTACTTCAGTCACAACGCGAGCCTCGAGGTGCACGCGCTCAGCGTCGGGCTCGGGCTCGACGTGCACCTCGACTTCGGACTGCGCTTTCGGGTCGGAGCGCTGATGCGTCCCCTGATCTACGTGCGGGCCCGCGAGCAGGAGACGCCGATCCAGATGGCCGAGGACGGCTTCCACTCCGGATGGAGGCTCTTCGGCGGCGAAGGCGCGCTGGGGTGGTCGTGGTGATGGCGCAGAGGTGTACGACGCTGATGATCCTGCTCGGCTGCGCCGCGATCGCCGGCGCCGCCGAGGCCCAGGAGCGGCCGCCGATCGAGAACGCGTCCGAGAGCATCACCCCCGGCGCGGAGGCGCAGCCGCGACGACCGGGCGAGCCCGGGCCGGGGGGCGCGCCCGACGGCGGAGAGGGCGTGCCGGTGCAGCCGCGCGTCCGCTACCCCGGCGGACCCGGCACCGATCAGGAGGTGCGCCGCGTGACCCGCTACCTCCAGGAGTCGCAGTCGGGCGTGCCGCTCTACCTGGTCTTCGAGGAGATGATCGAGGAGCTCGTCGCCGAGCTGCAGGACGCGCCGCGCGAGACCATCTCTCCGCTCGCCGTGCGCCGCGTCCGCGTCTCGCGGCAGCTCTCGGCCTGGTTCTCGGATCAGATCCAGGCGCAGGTCATCAACGCGATCCAGCAGCACACGCCGCACACGGTGCGCCGCTGCATGACCTGCGACTCCATCCGCTCGCGGGTCGACGACGACCAGTGGGTCGTCACCCTCGGCGTGGCCGATCAAGAGCAGCTCCGCCGCGAGGCCGAGCTCCTCGGCGTGCGCACGTTTCTGGACGTCCGCGTCGCCTACTATCCCGATCAGAACGTCGCGACGCTGATGGCCGAGATCTTCAGCGCCGAGAACGGCAACGTGGAGTGGAGCCGCTCGTACCGCTCCGACGCGACGACCGCCGCGATCCTCCGCACCGGCCAGCGCATCGAGACGCGCGAGGAGCGCGTCGAGGAGCTCGACCGGCGCCTCGGCCAGCGGCCCTCGCTCTCTCATCAGCCCTTCCTCGGCGCCGGCCTCATCCCCTACTCGGGTGCCCAGGACATCATCTTCGGCGCGATGCTCGGCTACCGCCTCACCGAGCACTTCGGCGAGGATCAGCGCTGGCTCTTCGCGCTGACCGCCGAGGCCTTCCTCAACTGGAGCGATCAGCCGCTCTTCGGCGGCTTCATCAACGCCGGCCTGCAGTACGATCTCTTGCCGCCCAACCTGAACGACTTCGTCTTCCGGGTCGGCGCCGCGGTCGGCGCGTTCATCGCGGGGAGCGAGGGCAACTCCTTCGTCGCCGAGATCACGGCCGACGGCGTCTTCCAGTTCTTGCTGGGCCTCGGGATCAGCGTCTTCTACTTCGTGCCGGTGGAGTTCGCCGGCGGCGATCTCGGCGGCTTCGGCGGCAAGGCCCGCTTCACGATTACATTTCGATGAACGCGCTCACGCTCCGGTGAACACGATGGACCATCCTCGAAACCCGTTCCGCGCCACGGTCTTGTTGCTCGCCGTCGCGCTCGCGATCGGCTGCGGCGGTGGCGGCCGGCGCACGCTGATCCCGGGCCCCGAGACCGTCGCCGCGAGCCCCGACGCCAACCAGCCCTACGTCGTCCGGATGAGCGACGGGGTGCGCGACTGGGAGGTCGAGTTCCCGGAGTCGGCGACCGGCTACGAGGTCCGCATCCCGCTCCGCGGGGGCGGCGGCGCGTCCACCGCGCGCCTCGAGGACCTGCCCGAGACGATGACCGAGGCCGACCGCGAGCTGCTCTCGGAGCTGCGCCGCAGCGAGGCGGGCATGGAGCGCGAGGGCGTCTTCCGCGGCGACGAGGGGCTGATCACCGGCACGCCCGGGGCGTCGCGCGATCCGACCGCGGACGACGAGCCCGCCGCCACGCCCGGCGACAGCGAGCCCGCGCCGAGCCGCCCGAGCTACCTCCTCGGGATCAGCGAGGTCCGCCGCCTCTACCGCAGCGGCAACCCGGAGGTCGCGATGGTGCGCCTCACCCGCCTCTTGCGCGCCTACCCCAACGACACGCGGCTGCTCGCGATGAAGGGCACGCTCTGGCTGCGCCTCGGCCGGCCCGAGCTCGCGCGCCGCGCCTACGAAGAGGTGCTGCACCGCGAGCCCGAGAACCGGGCGGTGCAGCAGGCGCTGCGCCGCCTGTCCCAGAGCCCCGGCGGCGGGGAGACCTCGTTGGAATCGGACTTCCCGGAGCCCGCGGGCTCAGAGTGAGTTGCTAGCTGTCGCGCGGAGGGCCGCGCGATGGGAGAGCGCGATGCACGTCGTGATCGGATTCTTGATCGTCGCCGGCTCCTTCGCCCTGGCGTTCCGCTACTGGGATCAGCCCTTCGACGGCTTCTACAACCTCGCGTCGGTGATCCTCCTCGCCGGGGTCCCGATCGGGCTGACGATCGTGACCTATCCGTTCAGCGCGATGGTTGAAGGTCTGCGCGGGGTGTGGTGGTCGATCGCGCGGGACGGAGCGGGCGAGCAGCGGCGCAATGCGCTGCGGATCCGCGAGCTCGCACGGGCGGTGCGGCAGGGCCGGGGCCAGCAGGGGCTCGAGGCGCTGCGCGGCAGCAAGGACGGCGTGCTCGTGGTGCTCGGCGAGCGGGTGCTGCGCCAGGCCAGCCCGGCGGACGTGGTGCAGGACGGGACCGCGCTCGCCCGGGCCGAGCTCGCCCGCTACCAGGCGGCCGACAAGATGTTCAGCAGCCTCGGCGAGTTCGCGCCGGGCGTCGGCATGATCGGCACGGTGATCGGCCTGATCCAGCTGCTCGCGAACATGCAGGACTTCGAGCGGCTCGGCCCGGCGATGGCGCTCGCGCTGCTCACCACGCTCTACGGCCTCATCCTCGCGCACGCGTTCTACCTGCCGCTCGCGAAGCTCGCCGCGAGCCAGGGCTCGCGCCGCGCGGCGGATCTGAACCTCATGCTGACCTGCCTGAAGAAGGTCGCCGAGAAGCGGCCCATCTACGAGGTGGAGCAGCTCCTCGGGCTGCGCGCCGAGTCCTCGGACCCGGCGGTGAGCGCCAGCGCGGAGCTCCCATGAGCGGCCCGCTCGAGAGCGGCGAGCCGGCCGAGGACCTGGTCGGCTTCGAGCCGACCTCCCACCGGATGGCGTGGGTCGTCAGCTACGCGGACATCATGACGATCATCCTCACCTTCTTCATCCTCATCTTCTCGGTCTCGCGGGTCTCGTCGAGCCGCTACGAGGAGCTCGCGAGCGCGTTCGGGAGCCAGCCCGAGCAGAGCCTCGCGGACGTGCAGGCGGATCTGCAGGGCGTGGTCGACGAGCTCGGCTTCGAGGAGCGCGTGCGCATCGAGCGCACCGACGACGGCCTCTTCATCGAGCTCGAGAACTCGATCCTCTTCGACTCCGGCGAGGCCGCGCTGCACGAGGAGTCCGCCGCGCTGCTCCGGCCGATCGGCGCGCGCCTCGCCGGCTCACTCGACCAGCAGTACGGCGTGATCGTCGAGGGCTACACCGACGACGTGCCGATCCGGAACGCGCGCTTCCGCTCGAACTGGGAGCTCTCGACCAGCCGCGCCATCTACGTGATGGAGGAGCTGGTGGCGGCCGGCGTGCCGCAGCGACGGATCTCGGTGCAGGGCTTCGCCGACACCCGCGCGCAGGCGCCCGCGCTCGAGGCGGCCAGCCCGACCGACGTCGCAGAGGCCCGCGCCAGCGATCGGCGCGTGGTCCTGCGTGTCACCGACATCCAGCGAACGGGAGAGACACGATGACGGCTCGATGCTTCTTCGTCGCGCGGTGGGCCGGGATCGCGCTCGCGGTGGCGGCGTCGCTGCTCACGGCGCCCCGGCTCGCCGAGGCGCAGGCCTCGCGCGTCGCGATGGGCGAGGCGACGGCGGCGCGGCAGGCGCAGGTGGAGGAGAGCGCGCGCCAGACGGTGCAGAGCCTCTTCGAGCGGCTCTGCCCGGGCCGCTGCGAGATCATCCAGCTCGCCGCAGTGATGGGCGAGCCGGAGGCCGCGGCCATGCTCGAGCCGGGCTTCGAGGAGGACGCACCGCAGGCCTACGAGGCGCAGGTCTCCTCGCTGCGGGTCGACATCCTGCTCGACGCGCAGCTGCCG
>JAEZBP010000607.1 GCA_023427125.1 Pseudomonadota bacterium
GCCTCGGGCCGATCGAGCGCGAGGCGATGCCGTCGGTCGAGCTCGACGTGGCCGCGATGACGCGGGCGCGCGACGGCGAGCACGCCGACGTGCGGGCGAAGGTGCGCGCGTTCCTCGACGACTCCAAGAAGCGCGCCTACGGCCTCTCGCCCGCCGATCATCGCGCGCTGGTGCGCGGCTGGCTCGCGGAGCTCGCGGCGCTCGGCGTTGGGCGGCTCGCGTTCCCCGGCGTGACGACCGAGGGCGATCTGCGCCCCTTCATGGTCGCCTTCGAGACGCTCGCCCACGGCGATCTCTCGGTGCTGGTGAAGTGCGGCGTGCAGTTCGGCCTCTTCGGCGGGAGCCTCTACTTCCTCGGCACCGAGCGGCACCACGCGATGCTCGCCGACGTCGCGTCGCTCGCGCTCCCGGGCTGCTTCGCGATGAGCGAGGTCGGCCACGGCTCGAACGTGGCGAGCCTCGAGACCGTCGCGCGCTACGACCACGCGCGCCGCGAGCTCGAGCTGCACACCCCGCGCGAGTCGGCCCGCAAGGAGTGGATCGGCGGCGCCGCGAAGGACGCACGGGTGGCGACCGTCTTCGCGCAGCTCGAGGTCGGGGGCGAGCGCCACGGCGTCCACGCGATCCTCGTCCCGCTCCGCGACGCCGAGGGCGATCCGCTACCCGGCGTCCGCACCGGCGACTCGGGCCACAAGATGGGCCTCAACGGCGTCGACAACGGCCGCATCTGGCTCGATCACGTGCGGGTCCCGGTCGAGAACCTCCTCGATCGCTTCGCGCAGATCGACGCCGAGGGCCGCTACCAGAGCCCGATCGCCAGCCCCGGCCGGCGCTTCTTCACGATGCTCGGCACGCTGGTCGGCGGCAGGGTGTGCGTGGGCAGCGCGGGCGTGTCGGTGGCCGAGACCGCGCTCGCGATCGCGGTGCGCTACGCGAGCGCGCGCCGCCAGTTCGGGCCGGCCGAGGGGCGCGAGGTGCCGCTCTTGGTCTACCCGACCCACCAGCGCCGGCTCCTGCCGCCGCTCGCGACGAGCTACGTGCTGCGCTTCGCGTTCGCGCGGCTGCGGGCGCGCTTCGCCGAGGTGCACGCGCAGGACGAGCCCGACACCCGCGAGCTCGAGGCGGAGGCCGCCGGGCTCAAGGCCATCGCGACCTGGCACGCGATCGACACCGTGCAGCAGTGCCGCGAGGCGTGCGGCGGGCAGGGCTACCTCTCCGTCAACCGCCTGCCGGATCTGAAGGCCGACAGCGACGTCTTCGCGACCTTCGAGGGCGACAACACGGTGCTCTTGCAGCTGGTGGCCAAGAGCCTCTTGACCAAGTTCGGCAAGCGGCTCGAGGACGGCGGGGTGGCGGAGGTGCTGCGCATGATTGGCGGCATCGCGGCGACGGCGGTGCGCGAGAAGAACCCGATCGCCCGGCGCGACACCGATCGCGCGCACCTGCGCGATCGCGCCTTCCACCTCGCGGCGCTCTCGCATCGCGAACAGACGCTGGTGCGCAGCGCGGCGATGCGGATGAAGAGGCGGCTGCCGAAGGGCGCGCACGAGGCGCTGCTCGCGGTGCAGGAGCACCTCGGCGCGGCCGCGCACGCCTACGTCGATCGGCTCGCGCTCGAGTGGTTCGCCGAAGAGATCACGAAGGTCGAGGACGCGGGCACGCGCGCCTGGCTCGAGAAGCTCGGGGATCTCCACGCGCTCTCGCGCATCGAGGAGCACGCCGCGTGGTACCTCGAGGACGGCTACATCGAGGCGGGCAAGGCGCGCGCGATCCGCAAGGAGGTCGAGTCGCTGATGCGCGAGCTCGCGCCGGCGGCCCGCGCGCTCACCGACGCCTTCGCGATCCCCGACGCCTGCCTCGCCGCGCCGATCGCCTTCTTCGATCCCGCGCACCCGCCGGCCTGAACGATGTCCAAGCGCGACACCCGAGAGAAGCGCGATCTGCACGCGCTCGACGAGGACGGGATGGTGCTGTGCAACCCGCGCGATCGCGAGGCCGCCCACCGCGCCGAGGTCGAGGGCATCGCCACCGATGAGCTCGAGCGAGTGACCTGCAAGAGGTGCATCGAGCGCATGCATCGCTGAGCTTGGCAACCCGGGGGTCGCTCACTACCATCGGCGTCGCTGTCGCGAGCGTTCGCGAGAGGGCGAGCCGAGGGAAGTCGTTCGACATGGGAAGCAGGCTGTTCGTCGGGAACTTGCCCTACACGTGCACGGAGCAGGATCTGCGAGAGGTCTTCCAAGCGCGCTGGGCCATCGTGGACGTGCGCATCGTCACCGATCGCGAGACCGGCCGCTCGAAGGGCTTCGGGTTCGTGGAGCTCGCGACGGAGGCCGCGACCCGGCAGGCGATCGACGCGCTCGACGGCAGCGAGGTCTTCGGCCGGCGGCTCGCGGTGCGCGAGGCGCACGAGCGTCCCGGCTCAGGTGCCAAGCCCAAGCGCGTCGAGTCGAAGCCGGAGGTCGCGACCGTGGTGAGACGGGGCAGCGCACGCCCGGGCCTCCCGCGCGCGATGCCCGAGAGCGACGGCCGGCGCTGGCAGGCCCCGGTCGAGCCCGAGGGCCTCGGCGAGTGGGCCGCCGAAGATCGTCCGGACCGCAAGTAGCGATCACAATGGGGGGCGGGGCTGGTGCACAGCCCCCCCCCCCCACAAAAAGCAGCACGAG
>JAEZBP010000666.1 GCA_023427125.1 Pseudomonadota bacterium
GCGCCACCGTGCGCGAGCCCGGATCGACGGGCAGCTCGGTGCCGAGCGCCTCCGCCGGCAGCTCGCGCGCGTCGAGCGTCACCCGGTCGCCCTCCCGCGCGCCCTCGACCTGGATCGTGAGCCGCGCGAGGCGCCGCTCGGTGTCGGCGAGCGCCTGCTGTGCGTCACGGCGATAGCGCGCCTGGCGGGGGCCCGCGTTCTCTTCCGCGAGGAAGCGCCGGTAGCTCTCGGTGGCCTCGACGAGCCGGCCGGTCTGCACCTGCGCGCCCGCGAGGTTGAGCAGCGTGGTCGGCCGCTCGGCGATCGCGTACGAGCGCTCGAAGGCGCTACGCGCGGCCTCCCAGCGCTCCTCGCGCGCGGCCGCGATGCCCTCGGCGAAGAGCGCCCGGGCGGCGGCGAGCTCCGCGTCGTCGCCCTGCGCGCGCGCGAGGCTCGTCGGGACCATCAGGCTCGTCGGGACCAGGAGCGCGGCGAGCAAGAGCGCGATGCGAGGGCACACGGCGCGAAGATACACGAAGCCCGAAATCCGAGGTACCGTCGAGACCTTCGCATGCTCTTGCTCCGCCGCATCGTCCTCGGCTGCTGCGCCCTGATCGCAGGCTGCAGCAGCAGCACCCAGCTCGTCGTGGTCGTCGACAGCGATCTCGCCGTCCCGGGCGAGCTCGACGAGGTCCGCGTCACCGTCACGGGGCCGTCGGGGAGCACCACCGAGACCTCGCAGGCGCTCGACGGCGCGCCGCTGCCGCTCACGCTCGGGGTCTCGCCCTCGGGCGAGGCGCTCGGGCCGGTCGTGATCGTGGCCGAGGGCCGCCTGGACGGAGCGCTCGTCGTGTCGCGAACCGCGCGCACGACGCTGGTGCGCGGCGAGAGCCGCCTCTTGTACCTCTTCCTCGCGCGGAGCTGCCTCGGCGTGAGCTGCCCCGCCTCGCAGACCTGTCTCGACAACGGCGCGTGCGGCTTCGACGTCGTCGACGACCTCCCGCCGTGGACCGGCGTCATCCCCTCGCGCGACGGCGGTGGCTTCGACGGCGGCGGCTTCGACGGCGGCGCCGACGCCGGCCCGCGCTGCGAGCGCGGGAGCGACTGCGACGACGGCGTCGCGTGCACGACCGACGTGTGCGACGGCGGCACGTGCGAGCATCGCCCCGACGACGCCGCGTGCACGCTCGACGCTTCCGGCGTCTGCGACCCCACCGACGGCTGCCAGTACGCGACCTGCACGCCCGCCAATTGCGTGGCCGGCCCGTGCCAGACGGCCGCGTGCGAGGAGACCCGCTGCGTGCGGACGAACCTCTGCCCGGGCCAGGCGTGCTGCGCCGGCGAGTGCGCGGCGCCCGGCTGCAGCGACGGCAACCCCTGCACCGACGACGCGTGCGGGGCGAGCGGCTGCGAGAACACCCCGAACACCGCCTCGTGCGACGACGGCGCCTTCTGCAACGGCGCCGACACGTGCAGCGGCGGAACGTGCTCGACGCACACCGGCGATCCGTGCACCGGCGCGGCCGTCTGCGACGAGAGCGCCGGCGCGTGCGTCGGGTGCGTCGCGAGCGAAGACTGCGGCCCGCCCGTCTTGGGAGACTGGGGCCCGTGCGGCGGCTTCGCCGACATCTGCTCGGAGGCGGGCACGCGCATGCGCACCGTGACGAGCTTCCGGTGCTCCGCGGGGGCGTGCGTGCCCTCGATGACGACCGAGACCGGCTCGTGCACGCGGACCGTGGCCGAGGTCTCGTGCGGCGCGACCACCTGTGGCGCGTACGGCGCCTGCACCTACGCGAGCACCTGCGCGAACGGCGGATCGCGCACGAGGACGTGCACCGATCGCGTCTGCTCGGGGGGCGAGTGCGCCGGCGTCACGCGCACCGAGACCGACACGGCGGGCTGCGCGCGCGACACGAGCGAGACGCTGTGCATGGCGACCTCGTGCGGAGGGTACGGCGCGTGCGAGCCAACCATCGACGACGAGTGCACCACGGCAGGCACGCAGAGCCGCACGTGCACGGACTACGCGTGCGCGGGCGGCAGCTGTGTGGGCACCGACCGAGCGGAGTCGGCGTCGTGCACGCGCAGCACCGACGGCATGCCCTGCGACGACGGCTCGTTCTGCACGGACTCCGACCAGTGCTTCGGCGGCGTCTGCAACCCCGGCCCGGACAACTGCCCCGCGCCTTGCGTCTGCGGCCCGGGCGGCTTGTGCCGCGACGGCGCGCAGATCTGCCCCCTCTGACCCGCCCTGGCGAGGGCCTCGAGACGGCCTCGTGAAGCCGGAGGGCGCGCTCCCTCCTCGTCCTCTCAGAACCCCGGCACCCGCACGCCGACGTTCTCGGACCAGAAGGCGATCCCGATGCGGGCGGTGAAGATCGCGACGTGGGTGGTCTCGAAGAGCACGTCGTACTCGGCGCCGATCGAGACCGTGAGGAGCGTCGTCTCGATGGAGCTCGAGCGGGCGACGGTCGAGCCGGAGAAGGACTCTTCGAGCGAGACCTCGAGGCCGGTGCGCGCGAGCGCGAAGCCGACGCCGAGCCGCGCGAAGGGCCCGAACGCGCCTCCCCAGGGGCCCGTCGGCGTGATGTGGAGATCGAGCACGTCGAGCCCGCCGGCGAGGAAGAGCGCGCCGAAGTCGGTGCGATGGGAGTAGGCGAGCGCGCCCCCGAGCGAGAGCACCCCATGGTCCGCGAGCGCGGCGCCGTGCGCTCGGCCCTGGACCCAGAGCGTGCTGGCCGAGCTGCGCGGGGTCCACCCGAGCTCGGCGGTCGCCTCGAAGTCTCCGCCGCCGCTCCACTGCGGATCGTTGCCGACGAGGGCGGGCCCCGCGTGGATCCCGACGCCGTAGGAGCACCCGATCGACGCGGCCGCGAGCACGAGGAGGAGTGAGCGCACGCCGCGTTGCTACCACACGCGCGCTCCCGCGACGTCATTCGCCGCGACGCCGCGAGGGAGCGCTCTTCCCGCCTCTCCCCTGAGCGGGCGGCGCCCTCGGAGCACGTCAGGCCGGGACGATCAGAGGCCGCCGAGGGAGTCGCCTGCCGAGGGCTCGGGAGGGACCGGGACGGTGCCGAAGACGAGGCGGAAGCCGCCGGGGGTCGGGAGCTCGGCGATCAGGCGATCGCCCTCGAGGCGCGCGTCGATCAGGACCCAGCTCGAGCAGAGGCCGGCGGCGCCGCTCGGGAGGCGCTGGGTGTGTTGCGCGTTGCACATCGCGGCTTGCTCCATCGCGAGCACCAGGCGCTCGTCGGGGCGCGCGGGCGAGCGGCGGGCGCGGACCGAGACGCGCACGGGAGCCCGGGTCGCGTCGATCGCGCCGTCGAAGCTCAGCACGTCGCCGTAGCGGCGGAAGCCCTCGGCGATGTCGGCGCTCGAGGGGCGCTGCCGCGAGATCGCGAAGACGGTCCGCCGCGAGGCACCGACCGGGAGGTTCGGCGGGACCTCGAGGCGCGCGCCGCCCTGCGCGAGCTCGAAGGTCAGGCCGCGCGCGGTGACCGAGCCGACCACCTCGTTGCGGCCGCTGACCGTCTCCGGTCCGGTCGGCGCCGCCGGGGTCTCTTCGCCTTCCTCCTCTTGCGCGGCGCCCGGGCCGGCGATGAGCGCGCCGAGGCACGCGACGAGCACTGCTCCTCTCCAGTTCATGGCCGCCAGGATAGCGGCCGATGGTAGAGTGCGCCGCCGCGTTCGCGGGAGGAGGTCCGATGTTTCGCTCGATGGTCCGGATGGTCGTGGTGCTGGGTGCGCTCGGTGTCTTGGGCGCGTGCGGGTCGGGGGTCGGCAGCGACGGCGTGATCGTCGGCGGCGACTGCGTGGTCAGCCGTGAGTGCGACGTCGACTCGCGCTGCCTGACCGGCGAGGACTTCCCGGGCGGCTACTGCGCCAAGAGCTGCGACAGCACCGACGACTGCCCCGAGGGCAGCGCGTGCGTCGCCGAGGCCGGCGGGGTCTGCCTGGTCTCGTGCACGAGCAGCGCCGAGTGCCGGAGCGAAGAGGGCTACGACTGCGTTGAGCTTCCCGCGCGCGGCGCGGCCGGCGCCGTGAACGTCTGCGCCGTCCCGTGACGGAGCGTCAGCCGGCGCGCTGGCCGGTCGCGCTGCTCCCGGCAGTGACGCAGACCTGCTTCCACGCAAAGCTGCGCCTCCGAGCCCCGAAGCTGCGCCTCCGAGCACCGGAGG
>JAEZBP010000709.1 GCA_023427125.1 Pseudomonadota bacterium
GCGCCACCGTCGAGGCGCGGCGGCGCGGCGCCGAGGGCGAGGTCAGCGGGACGGCGCGCACCATCGCGGTGGACGTGGTCGGCCGTCGTGCGTGAAGGAGAGACGAGCATGACCGAGAGCGTTCACGTCCTGGCGATCCCCGGCAGCCTGCGAGAGGGCTCGTACAACAAGGCGCTCCTCGTGGCCGCCGCCGAGCTCGCGCCCGAGGGCGTGGCCATCGAGCTCGCGAGCATCCGCGGCATCCCCGTCTACGACGGGGATCTCGAGGCGCGGGACGGCATCCCGGCCGAGGTCGACGCGCTCAAGGCGCGCATCGTCGCTGCCGACGCGCTCCTGATCGCGAGCCCCGAGTACAACAACTCGATCCCCGGCCCGATGAAGAACGCCATCGACTGGCTCTCGCGTCCCCCTGCCGACATCGGGCGTGTCTTCCGCGAGCGGGTCGTCGGCTTGATCGGCGCGACGCCCGGCCGCGGCGGCACCCGCCTCGCGCAGGCCGCGTGGCTCCCGATCTTCCGCACCCTCGGTGTCCGCGCGTACTTCGGCGGCAGCTTCTACCTCGACTCGGCCGGCGAGCGCGTGAAGGAGGGCAAGCTCGTCGACGCGAAGAGCCGCGAGCTCCTCGCGCGCTACGTCGCCGGCTTCGCCGACTTCGTCCGCGCCGCTCGCTGAGCTGGCTGGCGGAACTTTCAAGCCCCGCCCCCCATTGTGCATCGCGGGGCGATGGGGCCCTGTCGACCAACGGCATCGCTGCGCGATGCCTGGTCTCCACTGGCCGCAAGTCGGCGATTTTGCGACAGCCCTTGAGACGGCGTCCCTCAGCGATCGGCGGTGAACTCGCCGGGGAACTCGCGGCTGAGGAGCGTGCCGTTCCAGGTGCCGGGGCGCAGCGAGTCGGGGCCGGTTACCGGTGCCCGGCCGCGCAGCGTGATCGGCGAGGCGCCGAGGCGCGATTCGAGGATCTCGCGGAGGGCGCCGTCGATCAGGCTCGAGAGCGCGCCGCGGCAGGCGCTCGAGACGGGGCCGCGCACGTCGTAGTCGATCGCCGCGTCGGCCGCGTCGGCGAGCGCGTCGCAGAAGCCGCCCGCCAGCTCGGTGAGCGCCTCGGCGGCGGTGGCCCAGCGGTGCTCGCTCAGCTCGTAGACCAGCGTGTCGACGAGCCAGGCGATGATCGAGCCGATGCTCACGTTCACGTCGTGACGCTCGATGTGGAAGGTGCCGCACACCGCCGAGGCGTTGAACGGCGAGGGCGCGAAGCGCCAGTCGAGGATCGACTCGGGCGTGCCCTCGATCGGCATGCCTCGATAGTCCATCGAGATCGAGAGCCACTCGTGGGTGCCGCGGTAGCTGTCGGGGATCGATCCCGCGGTGAGCTCCATGCGCTCCTCGATGGTCCAGGTGCTGAGCACGTCGTTGAGATCGGCGATCGCGCGGAACACCGGGAACGACCAGGGCGGCAGGTGCTCGTCGACGAAGGGCCGCACGAGATCGCAGATCTCCGTCTCCACCCAGCCCGGCAGCCCGAAGTCGATGCAGGTCGCGTCGCCCGCGAGGAAGCGGAAGGGCCCCTCGACGGTGCGGAGGAAGCCGTCGAGCCAGTCGGGCAGGGCCTCTCGGATGTGGAGGACCGAGTGCATGTTCCATGTCCCGCTGAAGCTCGGGTGCGCGATGTCGCAGACGGTGCGGGGGCGGCAGCCGTCTCCGGTGCTCTCGGCCGGATCGCAGACCTCCTCGGCGTCGCACTCCGCGTCGGCGATGCATCGGTCGCCCGGATCACAGGTGCCGGCGACGCAGAGCAGGCCGCTCGGGCAGTCGGTGTTGAAGGTGCAGATGCAGACGCCGGCCGGGCCGCAGGTCAGCCCGAACGGGCACATGGAGTCGTCGGTGCACGGCACGGGGATCCGCGGGTCGGGCGTGCAGCGGCCCGCGATGCAGAGCTCGTTGGCCTCGCACACGCTGTCGAACTCGCAGAGCTCGCCCGTGCTGGTGGGCTGGATGCAGAGGCCCATGCGGCACTCGCCGGGCGCCGGGCAGGGGCTGCAGTCGGTTCCGTCGCCCGGAGGCGGCGGGTTCGGGTTGGCGACGCAGCGCGGGGTGCTCATGACCGCGGCGCACACGAAGGCGCTCGGGCAGTCCTCGTCGCCCGCGCACTCGGCCGCCGGAGGCCCCGCGTCGAGCCGGCTCATGCCGCCGTCTTCGGGCCCGCCGCCGCCGTCGGTGGGCGTGACCCCGGTGGCGGCGCAGCCGCCGAGCAGCGCGATGACGAGGACGAGGGACGAGCGCAGAGCGGTCGGGGCGGTCGGGGCAGTCGGGGCAGAGGTCAACATCGGTCCACCTTCGCGCCCCAGACTAGCAAAATGGGAGGCGCCGTCCGAGGCCCTTCGGGGCCGGCTCGCACCGAATCCGCGGTTGCGCGCCTGGACCACGCGTGTAATAAGGCCGTTGGACTCGCTCCATTCAGCTCAGCTCGGCGCGTGCACGCGTCGCCCATCGGCCGGAGGAGGCCGGCCGCACCAGCAAGATGCTCGCGTGCGCCGTCGCCTCGCAGGCTTGCTCGCGAAGACTCGGCCGGATAGGACGCCGCAGGTAAGGCGCCGGAGGGTCGGATGGGTGGTGTGGCTCGGTGAGGCGACTACGGTCGCCGTAGCAGGGGCGCGAAGAACTCGCGCGAACGCTCCGGATGGGCCCGATTGGACGGTGCCGCGCTCCTCACCTGGGATGCAGGCTGGACGCGGCAGGGTCGAGACCGATTGAGCGCTCAGCACGCGCACCGGGGGTGCGAGTCTGAGCTTTCAGGACGATGGTCGCAGCGCCGCGGATGCGGCGGGCAAGACGGACGCATCGAGACACGTGCCGCCGAGAAGGCCGACACCGCTGACCGAGTGGAGAGCGCCTGCGCGCTCTCTGGAGGCGCGCGCGCGCTGAGCCGCCGTTGCACGGGCGCCGCGGTGCCGGGACGCGCGCCCCATCGAGAACGACCGGCGACGACTTCGCCCGCATCCGGGCGTTCGACAACACGAGAGCTGGGGACGACCCCGATGGAGCTTCACCGAATGGCCGAGAGCTCGCCAATCGACGCCAAGTCGAAGGGCCACGACGACGAGGACCGAGACGTCGAGCGCGGAGACACCGCCGCCGACGAAGGGTCCGACGAACGCAGCCCGACCACCCGCCGCCGCGCGCGCGCCCCGGTTCGCCGTGCGCGTGCGAAGAAGGAGGCCGAGGAGGCTCCGGCGCCCACCCCGGCAAAGCCGCGGCGCACCCGACGTCGGAAGGCCACCGAGGAGGAGGCGGCAGAGGGCGCCGAGGTGATCGCGCGCGAGGAGAGCTCGCTTCCCGAGCCGGCGGGCGAGCAGGTCGTCCACGACGATCGCGCGGAGGACGCTCGCGCGGAGGACGCTCGCGCGGAGGACGATCGCGCGGAGGACGATCGCGCGGAGGGCGATCGCGCGGAGGACGCTCGCGCGGAGGACGCTCGCGCGGAGGACGCTCGCGCGGAGGACGCTCGCGCGGAGGCTCGTGATGACGAGCGGGCCGACGACGACGAGCACGACGACGATCGCGGCGCGGCGGACGACGAGGGCGACGAGGCGATCGACGAGGACGAGGATCGCCCGCGGGCGGCGCATCGGCCGGATCCCTCCCGGGTCGCGCGGCACATCGGCAAGTTCTCCGACCGCGCGATCCAGCGCGTGACCGGAGGCAACGCGTTCCTCCGCGGGCGCCTCTACGCGCGCCGCGGCCACGTGCAGGACCTGACGACCTCGGGCGACCTCGCGACCTGCCGGGTCCAGGTGAAGCAGGACACGTTCTACACGCCCAAGCTCACGCTCACCGGCGACGAGCAGTGGGTGTCGGAGTGCGACTGCCCCGGCTTCCGCGGGCCCAGCTCCCACTGCAAGCACGTCTCGGCGCTGATGGTCGCGCTCCGCGATCGCGAGCGCCCGCCCAAGCCCAAGGCGCCCGCCGCGCCGCCGCCCGAGAAGCCGGTCGAGGTGAAGCCGACGAACGGGACGAACGGCAAGCACGAGGTGCTCTCGCCGCTCGCACCGCAGACCGTCTCGGTCGGAGGCAAGCGCCGCAACCGCCGGCGCCGCCGGCGCGGAGGCGCCGGCGAGAATGGCGTGGTCGAGGTGCTCTCGGCGCGCGAGCTCGCGGTCAGCGCGCCGGAGATCCGAGGCAGCCTCGACGCGTGGCTCCCGCCGGAGGGCGTCGACCAGCGCTACAACCAGCTCGAGTTCCGCCTGCAGGTGCGCGCCGCGTCGATCGCGGTGACGCCGGTCCTGCCGGGGACCCGCACCGCGGTGCCGATCACCGACGTGCTCGCGGGCTTCAACGCCATGCCGGCGAGCCTGCGTGCGCTGCTGCGCGCGCTCGCACGCCACACGACGCGCAACCTCCCGGCGACGGCCGAGCTGCGCTCGGAGGAGGCGGCCGAGGTGCTCAGCATGCTGCGCGATCGGCGGGTGCTCCTCGAGCCGAGCTCGATGGAGCTGCGCTTCGTCGACGAGCCGCTCAAGCCCCGCATCGAGCTCGATCAGGCCAACGCCAAGGCGGTGCGGGTGCGCGTCGTCTTCGAGGGCGGCAGCCGCCGCTTCGCGCTCTCGAGCGGCAACTGGTTCGAGGGGACGCCGGGCTGGCACATCGATCCGGTCGAGGGCTTCGCGCGGCCGGTGGCCGATCAGGTCACGCCGGGCTGGCTCACGCGCCTCTACCGGTCGCCGGCGCTCGTGCATCCGTCCTCCGAGCTGCCGCGCCTGCTCACCGAGCTGATCCCGCGGGTCGCCGCCTCGCTCGGCGCCGAGCTGCCCGACCTCTCGCAGGTCGCGGATCTCGTCGACGCCCAGCCGGACTTCATCCTCATCACCAACGGCGACATCATCGAGGCGAGCGCGCGCCTGCGCGTCCGCTACGGCGAGCACGACTTCCCGGTCCCGCCGGCCGGCTTCCCCTCGCCCCTCGCGTTCCTCCCGCCGGCGGGTCGCAGCACGCGCCCGCAGGTCGTGCGCCGCGACGTCGGCGGAGAGATGGCCGCCGTGCAGCGGATCCTGAACCTCGGCTTCAAGCCGGACGAGGCGGGCGAGGGGCTCGTCACCCGCGGCGACTCGGCGGTCTCGTTCTGGACGCAGGGCATCACCGAGCTGCCCGCGGCGTGGGAGAAGCGCGTCCCCGACGACCTCGCGCGGGTGCTCGTGCGCACGACGCCGGTGTCGCCGCAGATGCGGGTCTCGAGCGGCGTCGACTGGCTGAGCCTCGACATGAGCTTCAGCACCGAGGGCGTCGCGGTGAACGAGCTCGAGCTGCGCGCGTGCCTCGAGCACGGCCGCCACCTCGTGAAGCTCGCCGACGGAAGCTACGCGCCGGTGCGCGAGGAGGACGTGGCCGAGATCCTCGAGCGGATGGCCGAGATCGAGGCGGGCGTCAGCGACATGTCGAAGCTCCCGCTCTCGCAGGCGGGGCGGGTGCAGGACCTGATGCGCCTCGTCGGCGACGCGAAGGTCACGCCGGCGGCGAAGTCGCTCTTCCAGAAGCTCGGCGACGTCGCCGAGATCCCGCCGGTGGCCAAGCCGCGCAACCTGAAGTGCGCGAACTTCCGCGACTACCAGAAGCGCGGCTTCTCGTGGCTCGTCTTCCTGCAGGAGGTCGGCACCGGCGGGATCCTCGCCGACGACATGGGCCTCGGGAAGACGCTGCAGACGATCGCGCTGCTGCTCTGGGCGAAGAACAAGAGCAAGCGCAAGCTCAGCCTCGTCATCGCGCCGACCTCGGTCGTGAGCAACTGGGCGCGCGAGATCGAGAAGTTCGCCCCCTCGCTGACGACCGTGGTGTGGCAGGGGCCCGATCGGCACGAGCTGCGGCCCGAGCTGGACGACGCGGACGTGATGATCACGAGCTACGCGCTCCTGCGCCGCGACGAGGACTTCCTGAACACGCTCGACATGCGCTACGTGATCCTCGACGAGGCGCAGCACATCAAGAACCCGCTGAGCGCGACCGCGCGCGCGGCGAAGGCGCTGCGGAGCGAGCGGCGGCTCGCGCTGACCGGCACGCCGATCGAGAACCGGCTCAGCGAGATCTGGTCGATCTTCGACTTCGTGACGCCGGGGCTGCTCGGCACCTTGAAGAGCTTCGAGGAGCGCTACGCGCGCCCGATCGATCGCGGCGACGCGGAGGCGGCGGAGAAGCTGCGCACGATCATCCACCCGCTGGTGATGCGCCGGACCAAGTCCGAGGTCGCGCCGGAGCTGCCGGCGAAGATCGAGCAGGAGATCGTCATCCCGATGGCCGACGAGCAGGCCAAGCTCTACAAGCAGATGCTCAAGCAGGTGCGCGACAGCGTGCTGAGCGCGGTCGAGAAGCAGGGGGTGAACAAGGCGCAGATCCAGATCCTCGCGGCGCTGACGCGGATGCGTCAGGTGGCGTGCGATCCGCGGCTGACGAACCTCAGCGGGGAGTGGAGCGCGGACACGAGCGGCAAGGTCCAGGCGCTCAAGGAGATCGTCGAGGAGGCCGTGGCGGGCGGGCATCGGCTCCTGGTGTTCAGCCAGTTCGTGCAGATGCTGCAGCTCATCCGCCAGATGCTCGACGAGATCGGGGTCACCTACGAGTACCTCGACGGCTCGACCAAGGATCGCCAGGAGCGCGTCGACCGCTTCAACGGCGACGAGCGGATCAACGCCTTCCTCATCTCGCTGAAGGCGGGCGGCACGGGCCTGAACCTCACCGGCGCCGACACGGTCGTGCACTTCGACCCGTGGTGGAACCCGGCGGTCGAGGATCAAGCGACCGACCGCGCCCACCGTATCGGGCAGTCGAAGGTCGTGACGGTCTACAAGCTCATCGCGCGCGACACGGTCGAGGAGAAGATCCTCAAGCTCAGCGAGAAGAAGCGCGAGCTGGTCAGCAGTGTGCTGACCACCGAGAGCACGCCGATGAAGGGCCTGACCAAGCAGGACATCGACGACCTGTTTTCGTAGTTGGCTGGAGGGGCTGACGCCGCTGATGCAGCCCCTCCCCCATTGCGGCAAAGCCGGGCCGGTTCCATCGCGTGGCGATGCGGCCTATCGACGCGTACGCCGTCGCTTCGCGCCGGCGCGGAGGGAAGACGTCCGGGTGAGTAGGCTCCCGGCGGGCTATCGGCAGAGCGGGGCTTGGCGCTGGGTGGGGA
>JAEZBP010000717.1 GCA_023427125.1 Pseudomonadota bacterium
CCCCGCCCCCCGCCAGGGGGGGCGCGCCGCCGCGAGCCGGGCCGGATCGGCGCTCGCCTCGATCATCCTCCGCTCGATCGGCGCTCGGCTCGCGCGCGCGCTCGCGACCTCGCGGCGCTCGCTCGCCGTGGGGAGCGCCGCGGGCTCCAGCGTCGTGAGCCTCCGCACCCAGACCGGCTCGTAGCGCGCGAGATCGGCGTCGATCGCGGTCAGGCGATCGCGGAGCTCGCGCGGCATCGCGAGCGAGGCGCCGGGGGCGAGCCCTCGGCGCGCCCCCTCTTCGGGCGAGAGCGGCGCGCCGTCGGCGTCGAGGACCCTCGGGAAGAGGAGCGATCCGGTCGCGCTCGCGACCTCGAGCCCCGAGTCGTCGAACGCGATGACCGTGCCGGGCGCGACCGAGACCGAGTCGCGGGCGAGGTCGACCTCCGGCAGGAGGAGCGGCTCGCTCCCGAGCAAGATCTTCGGCACGCCGAGCGGGTTCGGATAGCGCCCGAAGTCGAGCGCGCGGACCAGCGCGTCCACGCGATGGGCCGGCTCGCCGAAGTCGATCGCGCACGCCGCGGGCGGCCGGTCGTAGCGACCGAAGTACGTCCGCTGCGAGAGATCCTGCGGCCGGCGCCGGTCCTCCCCGCGCCCGAGCGCCTCGACGAGCCGCGCGAAGGTCTCGATCCCGAGCTCGTAGCAGCGCGTGTTCAGCGTGAGCGCGGTCTCCCGCTCGGTGAGCTCGACGATCCGCTGCTCGAGCAGATCGCCCTCGTCGACGCCTCCCTCGATGCGATGCCAGCTCACGCCGTGGGTGCGCTCGCCGTGGAGGATCGCCCAGCTCGTCGCGTTCAAGCCCGCGTAGCGCGGCAGCGGCCCATCGTGGAAGTTGATGGCCCCCCGGCTCGGCAGCGCGAGCACGTCGCCCGGGATGATCGAGAGGTTCGCGATGCTGAAGAGCCACTCGAAGGGCTCCTGCCCGAGCCGGGCCGCGAGATCGGGCCCCGGCGCGAGGACCGGGAGCCTCCGCTCCTCCGCGAAGCGCGCGATGTCCGCGTCGTCGGTGATCACCGCGAGGATGGTGTGTCCCTCTGCGAGCAGGATCTCGCTGCACGAGACGAGCAGTGACTCGCTCCCCATGACGACGCAGCGAAACGCTTTCTGGGCGCTCATGTTCTCTCGACCCTCCGTTGCGGACGACGTGCCGGAGCCCGAGTACTCAGGGCCCGGCGGCGTCGATGGCAATAGGCACACCTGTCGTCGCGGCGACGCTGATCAACGGGGCGACCGTGTTGACCACGTCGCGGAAGTCGGCGAGCGCGCTCGAGCCGACGTAGACGACGTCGCCAGGCGCGAGCACCGGATCGGGCAGGTTCCCGGCGACGACGTGATCGACGGCGGCGCGATAGACGCGCGGGCTCGTCGAGGGGCCGCGCACGATGTGGATGTCGCCGCCGTTCGCGTCGCGGGTGAGCCCACCGGCCATCGCGAGGGCCTGCGTGAGGCGCACGCCCGGCCGATACGCGATCACGCGCGCGCTCTGCACCTCGCCGAGCACGCTGACGAGCGTCCCGAGCTGCGGCGGCACGTAGAGGTGGTCCCCGGGCTGGACGCGCACGTTGTGGCGGACGTCCCCGGTCACCGCGAGCGCGAGGCTGATCGGCAGCGCCTCCCCATCGCGCACGAGGCGCGCGGTGTGGAGATCGGCGGTGAGCGTCGCGAGCCCGTCCTCGTCGGAGACCGAGGGGCCGCCCGCCGCCGCGAGCAGGTCGGCCCCGCGCATCCCGGGGACGATGGGGATGCGCCCCTGCGCTCCCACCGCGCCGATCACCGTCGCGCGCTGCCCCTGCGGATCGCTGAGGATCACCGTCGCGCGCACCGTCCGATCGAAGCGATGCAGCGCCTCCTCGATGAGGCGCTCGGCCTCCACCAGCGGGAGCCCCGCCACCTGCACGTCCCCGGCGAGCGGGACGTGCAGCATGCCCCGCTCGTCGACGCTCAGCCCCTCGACCTCGGTCGTCTCGAGGCTGACGAGGCGGAGCGTCACCACGTCCCCGGGGAAGAGCGACATCGCGCGGGGCGGGGTGGGGTCCATCCCGGGCGGCGTGATGTCACCGACGGCGGCGAACGCGGCGCCATCGGGCGTGGCCGGCACGAGCGGATGGCCGCCGCAGCCGGCCAGGAGGAGCTGCGCGACGACCGCAGCGGGGAGCCTCGTCTGTCGGATGTTCACGTGGGGGTGCCTCTCTTGCGCCTCACCGCCAAGCAAGTCGGAGGCCGGGGCGAGCTTGTGCGTCGCGCCGAGGGCGCCACGCCCCCGCGGCGAGGCTCCGCGCCCCGACCGGGGAACCTCGCGCCAACGGCGTGTGTCACCACCGGCCGGTGACCTTTTGATCCCGTGGTCCGACGGCTGTCACGGGCACGTGCGTTGAAGGGCTTCGCCGCGGAATGCAGGACCAACTCGCGCCGAGCTCGGTCGTGTCACACTCGGCCGTATCACAACGGGGACTGATCCGACCGCACCACTCCAAGCTCGTCTTGTTCTCGCGCGTGGCGGACGCCGCATGGATCGCGCTGACCCACGTGCTCGTCTTCACGCTCTACGAGAAGAGCGGCTGGGCGCCGGCCGACAGCGTCGCCACCGCGGCGGCGGTGATCGCGTTCCTCTTCGCCGCCGAGGCGGGCGGCCTCTACACGACGTGGCGCGCCGTCCCGCTGAAGCACGAGCTCCTGCGCGTGTGGACGATCTGGGGTGTCGTCGCGACGCTGCTCCTCTTCGCCGCGTTCACCCTGAAGGCGAGCGCGAGCTTCAGCCGCGTGATCGTCGTGTCCTGGTTCGCGCTCGCGCCTCTCGCGATCAGCGCGTGGCGCGTCGGGGTGCGGCTCACCCTCCAGGAGGCTCGCCGCCGCGGACGCAACACCCGCCGCGTCGCCATCGTGGGCCTCACCGAGGTGGGCGAGCGTGTCGCCGCGCGGCTGCGCGAGGCTCCGTGGCTCGGGATGATGCTCGCCGGCTTCTTCGACGACCGCGCGCCGGAGCGCTGCCACAGCATCTCGAAGAGCCTCGGCCGGCTCGAGGGCAGCTTCGACGATCTCGTCGAGCACGCGCGCGAGGGCCGCATCGACGTCGTCTACCTCGCGCTCCCCTTGCGCGCGGAGCCCCGCGTCGGTGAGCTCGTGAAGCGGCTCGCCGACACGACCGCCACCGTGTACTTCGTGCCGGACGTCTTCGCGTTCGATCTCCTGCACGGGCAGTGGACGAGCCTCGACGATCTGCCGGTCGTCAGCATCTTCGAGACGCCCTTCGCCGGCGTCGACGGCTGGGTGAAGCGCCTCGAGGACATCGTGCTCGGGACGACCTTCCTCGCGATCGCGGGGATCCCGATGCTGCTCATCGCCGCGCTCATCAAGCTGACGAGCCCGGGCCCGGTCTTCTTCCGGCAGCGCCGCTACGGCCTGAACGGCGAGGTGATCCACGTCCTCAAGTTCCGCACGATGCGCGTCGCCGAGGACGGAGATCGGGTGGCGCAGGCGACGAGGGGCGACCAGCGCATCACGCCGATCGGCGCCCTCCTCCGGCGGACCTCGCTCGACGAGCTCCCGCAGCTCCTCCACGTAGTCACGGGGACGATGAGCCTGGTGGGGCCGCGGCCGCACGCGGTGGCCCACAACGAGCTCTATCGCAAGCGCATCCACGGCTACATGCTGCGCCACAAGGTGAAGCCGGGGCTGACGGGCTGGGCGCAGGTGAATGGGTGGAGGGGGGAGACGGACACGCTCGAGAAGATGGAGAAGCGGGTGGAGCACGATCTGGACTACATCCGGCGCTGGGGGCTCTGGCTGGACGTGAAGATCATCATGCTGACGGTGTTCAGCGCGAAGGTGCACCGGAACGCTTACTGATCACGTCCACGCTCACGTCCACGTCGACGGGGACGAGCACGAGCACGAGCACGAGCACGAGCACGGGAACGAGCACGAGCACGAGCACGAGCACGAGCACGCGCACGGCGACGCGCACGAGCACGAGCACCCGCACGGGGAACGGGAAACGTCCACGCTCACGTCACCGGTCTCCGTCGACGTCAGCGTCATCCGTGTACGTGCGCGTGCTCGTCATCCGCGCGCGTTCACGTTCGCGTTCCCGTGCCCGTTCACGTTCGTGTGCCCGTTCGCGTCCTCGTCCGAGTAGCACGTGGGCGCATCGGTCGCCTGACCCCGCTCTTCCAGGGGGGCTCGTCGCGGGCTCTCTCAGCTTAGCGGCGTGCTCGGCGTGTCAAGGGCCGGTGTTCGCCATGCTCGGCGCGTGAAACGGGGGTGTTCGCTCCTTCAGCGCGCCTGCGCGTGGCTCCGCGCCGGCCCTTGACACGCCTGCGCGCGCCGCTGTGGGGGCGGAGCCCGCAACGGGCCCAACCACACAGGAGCTCTCCCATGACCGACCAAGCCAAGCCGCGCTTCACCTTCCGCCTCTATGCGCTCTCTCTTCGCGCTCTCTGCCTGATCGTTCCCGTGCTGCGTCGGATCGCGCGCCACGACGCCAACCTCGGCGACCAAGGCATGCGCGCGGCGACGAGCCGGCACCTCAACATCGCCGAGGGCATGGACGCGCCCGGCAAGTCGAGGCTCCTCCGCTTCCGACACGCGCTCGGCTCGGTCAACGAGACCATCGCCGTCTGCGACATCGGCGAGGCCCTCGGCTACGTCGAGCTCACCGCCGAAGAGGCCGACGTGCTGCAGCACCTGCGCGCGACGCTCCTCAACCTCGTGCGAGCCAAGCACTGACACGCAACCGAGTTCCGGGCTCCACCGAGCCCGGCGCTCGGCTCGTTGTGCAGCAATGCGCAAGGAAGTAGCGGCTTGAACTCCGCAAGTCATCGATCGATACTCGATCGATGATGAGAGCTTCAGCGTTCGCCGGCGTGCTGTCCCTCGCCGCCCTCGGGCTGTTCGGGTGCTCGGAGCGCAGCCAGTGCACCCCGGGAGCGTCCGTCGCGTGCACCTGCGTGAGCGGCGCAACGGGAGCACAGGTGTGTGCGTCCGACGGGACCTACGGCGCATGCCAATGCGCCGCGGGCGACGCGGGGACGCCGGGGGACTCAGGGATGGCGGTGGATGGGTCGACGGACGCAGATGGTGGCTTGGGCCGCGACGCGGGGTCGCCCTCCTGCGGAGAGGCCGAGGCGCTCTCCTTCGCTCCCGGAATCCTGGCGAACATGGGCGGGAGCATCGCGACCGTCGCCGACATCGAAGGCGACGAGCGGCTGGAGATCATCGCCTTCACGTCCCGCAACCCGACGGAAGTGCGCGTGGGAACTTGGTCCGGGACCGCCCTCGATGGACCGAGCCGTCAGCTCGTGGATCTCACGGGCTTCCGCACGGAGCAGGTGGCGGTCGATGAGTCCGGGGTGCCCGCCTTCATCGGCATCACTGAAGGGAGCTTCGAGCGGCGCGCGCATCGGTTCGGAGCAGTTGGGTACGAAGCGATCGAGGTGCGCGTCCTGCCGGAGCCGGCGACGGGCAGCTGGTACAATGTCCCCAATGGCGGGACCGACATCTACGGCCGGAGCTACGCGCGGCTGTTTGCGTCGAGGGCGGCTTGGGCGGCGGACAGCTATCACTCCGAAGCGGCCCTGTATCGGTTCGTCTTCGGCGCCGACCGCGTCTCGGCAGAACAGGTCGACCGCGATGCTCTGTTCGGATCGGACATGCAGTACCTCGCGCAGATCGATGGCGATGTCAACGAAGACGGCGTCGAGGACTTCCTCCTCGCGACGAGCTCCGACTACTGGATCACCGAGAGCGGTCCGGATGATACCTGGACGCGGATCGCGTCCCTCTCTCAAGCGACGTGCGAGTTCCCCTCTTCAACGTACCGGTTCGCGCCCGTCGGCGACCTCGACGGGGACGGTGACCGAGACCTGGTGCTCAGCTTGAACTGCACCGCGCAGCTCTATGGGTACGCTGTCGCGCTCCGCACGGACACCGGCTACCAGTTGGTCCATCACAGCCTGCCTGACGCGCCCTCGGACCTCGTGCCGGTGGCGCTCGGTGATCTCGACGGCGACTGCGATCTCGACCTCGTGCTCAGCAACGGCCATGTCGCTCTCAACGACGGCGATGGCCGCTTCGCCGCTCCGGTCCCCTTGGCCGACGAGTCGCCTGGGATCGTGGCCACGATCGTCGACCTCGACTTCGATGGCGACAACGACATCGTATGGGGCGCGGGTGTCGACGGGCCGGTCGTGCAGCTCAATCAGCTGCGCTGAGTAGACGAGCCGCCGCCGGATGAGGCGTAGGCAGCAAGCCGGGGATGTGCCGGTCAACAGCGACCTCCCGTCACCGTGCAGCGGCTCATCGGGCCCGGCGCGAGCCCGAGCTGACAGCGTGCGAGCACAAAATGTCCGAGTTCCCTTGCGCGGCTCCCCCGCCCTCCTTTAGTCTGTCCCCTCACTGCTCGAAACGGGTCGCATGACCCAGGGGGTTCCAGATGAACGTTGATCAGCCTCGGTTCGCTCGCCTCCTCGGCCGCTGCGAGGAGCTCGCGATGAGCCCGACCGCCGACCGGAGCGTCAAGCGGGTCTACAACGACATCCTCGCCGACGACTCGGCCACCTACCTCGCCGCGTACCAAGGGCTCGCGGACGCCGAGGTAGTGGCGAAGAAGGAGGGCGACGAAGGAGTGAAGGCGCTCGCGTTGATCGGCCCGGCTTACCTGAAAGCGCGCTCGGTGGCGGCGCGCTACGTGAAGGACGTGGCGCTCCCGGAGACGCTCAAGTCGCTCACGACCGACACCGATCGCAAGACCGCGATCGGAGAGCTGCTCAGCATCCTCGACGACAATGACGAGGAGAACGACTGGGCGAAGGAGCTGATGACGAGCGTGCCCGGCGAGCCGCGCGCCTTCGGCGAGCTGGCGCCGGAGGCCATCCGCGAGATCAGCGAGTGGACCGCGGCGAACGTCGCCCTCTCGAAGGCCGTGCGCAAGCGCGCCGAGGCCTTCGGCGCCGCGTACGAAGCCTACCTGGAGTTCAAGGACGTCGTCCGCAACACGTACGGCCCGAAGTCGATCGAGTACCGCCGCATCCACCTGCGCAAGAACGGCAAGCTCGCGGTCGACGACGTCGAGCCCGTCGCCACCTGAGCCGACCTCGCCCGCGCTTCCCGACCCGCCTCGCCGAAGCTCCGGCAGCGAGCCGCGAGGCTCCGGCAGGGTGCGCCCCGCCCCACCCTCCGCGACAGCGCTCTCCCGGCGGACCTCCCCACGCTCCGGAGCGCCCCCGCACGCTCGTGAAGGATGTCCGCACGCCCCGGACCAAGATCCGCACGCGTCCGGCGAGATCCGCACGTCTCTCTCGAGATCCGCACGCCTCCTGGAAGCTCCGCACACGCTTTTCCAGATCCGCACGCGTACTACCCCCCGCCGCTTCCCAGCTGCGTATCACGTGCGAGAACAGCGCGACCTTCACGTCCGCCACCGCCCCAACGAGCGCGCGTGGGCCGGGACAGTGCGCAGCCGTCTGGACAGCGGGAGCGGGGCCCTCAGAATCGCGAGCGTGAAGCACATCGGCCGCCTCGTGATCGCCCTCCTCGTCCTCTCGACCGGGTGCTCCACCCCGGAGCCCGAGGACGCCGTCGTCCGCGGCGTCGTCCTCGATCCGCTGGCCGGCGCGCCGATCGAAGGCGTTCGGGTGCGCGCGCGTGACGTCGAGGGGGAGGAGCGCACCGATCGCGAGGGGCGCTTCGCCCTGCGTGTGCCGCCCGGCGCCCATCAGCTCTGGCTCGATCGCGAGGGCTACATCGATGGCCGGCGCGCGGGCGTGGTGGTCCGGCGCGGCGAGGCGCTCGAGGTGACGGCGCATCTCTTCCCGCGCGCGCCGCGCGACGCCGACGTCGCGCGCTACCTCGCGAGCCAGCCGCCGCGGCGTCACGCGCAC
>JAEZBP010000749.1 GCA_023427125.1 Pseudomonadota bacterium
GCGGCGAGGCTCTCGTGCGAGCCGACCGTGAAGCGGCCGCGGGGCTCGGTCTCGAGCGCGAGCATCTCGTCCTTGGCGGCCTCGAGCGCCCGATCGGCCTGGCGGGTGCGATCGAGCAGGATCTCGCCGGCGCGCGTGAGCGTGACGCCCTGCCGGCTGCGATGGAAGAGCGGCGCGCCGAGGGCCTCCTCCAGCTTGCGCACCGCCACGCTGAGCGAGGGCTGGCTCACGGTGAGGTCCCGCGCGGCGGCCGTGAAGCTGCCGAGCTCCGCGATCCGCGCGAAGTAGCGCAGCGGTGTGGCGAGCAGGTCGCTCTCGGGCACGAGCAGCAGGCTACCCGGGCGACGTGGGCTGGGCTACAGTCCCGCCCTCGATGGAGCGCGATCTGACCGGCCGGTGCGGGACCTGCTCGTTCTTCATCGCCATTCGGACCGACGAGGAGAGCGGCGCGGAGATCGGCGAGTGCCGGCTCGGCTGCTGGCCGCCGCCGCTGCGCGACACCTCGACGTGCACCCACCACAAGCTGCGCGGCACCTCGTGGGACAACGCGCTCAAGCGCAAGAAGGCGGCGGGCACCCCGCGGCGGATGCGCGACGATGAGGTCGAGGAGCCGGTGAAGAGGCCGCTCCCTCAGGAGATCGACATCGACATGGACATCGACGAATTCCGACGGGTGCTGCGCGAGGTGATCCAGGACGAGCTCGGCGTGGGCGAGGTCCAGCTCGGCGATCGCTGGCGCGGCGGCGAGGTCATCCTCAAGCCGGGCAAGGAGGGCACGCAGGAGAAGGCGGTGCCGATCGACATGCTCTTCAAGAAGATCGTCGGCATCCGCGACAAGCTCCGCGTGCTCGAGCAGAAGGTGAACTCGAGCAAGGGCCTGGCCGAGGACGAGAAGATCCAGCTCCAGCAGTACATCACCGGCTGCTACGGCTCGCTCACGACGTTCAACGTGCTCTTCAAGGAGCGCGACGACTACTTCGTCGGCCAGAGCGGCAAGGAGTAGGTTCGGCTACTGCGGCCAGAGGCGGCGGACGCTGACCAGCGGGGTGGTCTGCAGGCTGAACGTGCCGCCGTCCGGATCGAGCTCGAGCGAGAGGCCGTAGAGGTGGCCGTGCTCGTCGCGCGCGAGCACGCCGATGTCGTCGAGGACGTAGGCGAGCGGCGCGTGGGGGAGGGTCTCGAGGATCGCGCCGACCTGGCGGGCGCGCGCGAGCGGCGGGCCGTCCTCGTGGAGCTGCGCCCACACCGCGTCGTTGGCGAGCAAGCGCCGATCGCGATCGTCGAGCTCGTAGTGGAGCACGTCGCCGCTGCGCAGATCGCCGAGCAAGGTGCGGAGCGCGCCCTCGAGGCCCTCGAGGCCTCGGGGGAGTGAGCCGCCGCGCAGGCTCGGGGAGACCGCGCCGGGCCGGAGCGAGACGACGCGCAGGCCGTTGCGGTTCACGACCAGCGTCGCGTGGACGCTGCCCCAGCGCTCGCTCGGCGCCGCGTCGTCGGGCTCGCCGCGCTTGAGGATCACCTCGAGCTCGATCGCCACCGCCATGGCCTCGAGGCGCTCGGGACGCGCCGCGATGCGCTCCGACCAGTCGATGACATGCGGCTCGGTGATCGAGTGGCCGTCGAGGGGGCGGCGGGTGGCGACCGGAGGCGGAGGCAGCGGCGCGCCGTACGCCGCCGCCAGCGCGAAGTCCGTGATGCCCTCCGCGAAGGGCGTGATGGGCGTCGGGGCGAAGGGGCGCCCCGGGAGTGGAGCCGCCTCGATCGCGCGCAGCTCCCAGGCCGCGGGCCGCCGCGCGCGGGGGGGCGTCTCGATCAAGCGTGCTCGCGGGCCCATCGTCATCGACGAGGTGCCGCCCCAGCACGCGGGGAGCGCGAGGCCGAGCGCGAGGAGCGCGATCACACGGGCCGCTCCGCTCGTGACTCGCTGCGCTCGGGTCGATCGCGACATGATCGCGCCCAGTATCGCACGGCCGCCGCGAGCCGGCTCGACCGCGCGAGCGTCTGCTCACGCTCGATCTTCGCGCGTGCATGCCTAGCGAACCGGTGAAGGAGGGACCGTGCCGCCCACCCTTTCGCTGATGACGCTCGTCGGGATCCTCGCGCTCGGGGGCATCACGCTCCTGCTCTGGATCGTGTGGGGCGCGTTCGAGGATCGGCCCACCCGTGGGGTCCTCGCCGCGTTCGTGCCCGGCTACGCGCTCTGGTACGGGTGGACGCGCTTCTCGCATCCGCGGCGCCACGGGATCGTGCTGGTCGCCGTCGCGCTCCTCTTGCTGGCGGCCCTCGGCGCGCTCTTCGCAACGACGCTCGGGTACGAGACCGCAGAGCTCATCGCGAGGTGACCGAGGAGCGAAGCGGGAGACGGGTCACCGAGCGGAGCGACCATGGGATCGGGGAGCTGGTCTATGATGTGCGGCGATGCCTCGCACGCTGCGCCTCGCCGCGCTGCTCGCCGTCGCCGGCTGTGAGCCCGCGCCCGCTCCCTCGATGGTGATCTATGTGGTCCCCGCGCACGAGGCCGTCGCGACGGCGTTCGTCGCGCCGCTGCCGATCGAGGGGGTC
>JAEZBP010001211.1 GCA_023427125.1 Pseudomonadota bacterium
GAGCGCGACGGGGCCCAGCTGTGGTCCGGGACGACGAGGCGATGCAAAGCATCGTCGAGGAGGCACGGGCCGCAGATGGGCCCCGTCCCGCCCGCGAAACCCGTCAGGATTTTCGTCGCGCACATCCAGACGGAGATGTGGTCACCGCCTGCGCGGAGGCATGCCCGACCGGCGCCATCGTCTTCGGCGACGTGAGCGATCGGCAGTCTCGCGTCTCGCGCCTCCACGCCGACCCCCGCACCTACGCGGCGCTCAACGAGCTCGGCACGAGGCCGCGCACCCGCTACCTCGCCCGCGTCGACAACGAGAACCCGGAGCTGTCCGAGCGATGACGACCCACGGCGAGGCGCTGCTGCCCGCGATGCAGTCCGACGCCGAGCTCACCGCGCAGCTCGTCGCGCCGGTGGGTCCCGGCCGGCGCTGGCTCGCGCGCGCGCTCCTCGTCACCGGCGCCGTCACCGCGCTCTTCGCGCTCGCGATGGCCTACACCTTCCTCACCGGCATCGGCACCTGGGGCAACAACAACCCCGTCGGCTGGGCGTTCGGGATCACCCACTTCGTCTGGTGGATCGGGATCGGCCACGCGGGCACGTTCATCAGCGCGATCCTGCTCCTGCTCCAGCAGAAGTGGCGCACGTCGATCAACCGCATCGCCGAGGGGATGACGCTCTTCGCGGTCGCGCAGGCCGGCCTCTTCCCGCTGCTGCACCTCGGGCGCGCGTGGTTCTTCTATTGGCTCGTGCCCTATCCGTCGACGATGGGGATGTGGCCCCAGTTCATGAGCGCGCTTGCCTGGGACATCGCCGCGATCAGCACCTACCTCACGATCTCCTTGCTCTTCTGGTACCTCGGCACGATCCCCGATCTCGCGGCGCGCCGCGATCGATCGCTCGGCCGGGCCCGCGCGATCTACGCGCTCGCCGCGCTCGGCTGGCGCGGCTCGAGCCACCACTGGCGCCACCACAAGTCGGCGCAGCTGCTCCTGGCCGGGCTCGCCACGCCGCTCGTCATCTCGGTGCACAGCGTCGTCAGCACCGACTTCGCGCAGGGCATCCTCCCCGGCTGGCACTCCACGATCTTCCCGCCCTACTTCGTCGCCGGCGCGATCTTCAGCGGCTTCGCGATGGTGCTCACGCTCGTGATCCCGATGCGCCGCTACCTCGGGCTGAAGAGCGTCATCACGCCGCTGCACCTCGACATGATCGCGAAGCTGACCCTGGTCACGAGCCTCATCGTGACCTTCAGCTACCTCGTCGAGCACTTCATGGCGTTCTACAGCGCCGACTGGGCCGAGCGGCACATGTTCTTCGAGGTCCGCCCCTTCGGCGCCTACGCGCCGATCTTCTGGACGATGATCGTGTGCAACTGCGTGGTGCCGCTGGCGCTCATCTCGTCACGGGTCCGCGCGAGCACCCTCGCCCTCTGGGTGATCTCGATCCTCGTGAACGTCGGGATGTGGGCCGAGCGCTTCGTGCTGATCGTGACCTCGCAGCACGCGGACTTCCTTCCGTCGAGCTTCGGCCTCTACCAGCCGAGCGTCACCGACGTGACGCTCTTCGTGGGGAGCCTCGGCTTCTTCGCGTTCCTCTTCCTGCTGCTCCTGCGCTTCATCCCCTTCATCCCGATCGCGGAGCTGAAGGAGATGAAGCGCGAGCTCCGGCGCGAGGCGGCGTGACGAGCGAGTGACTTTCATCCGGCGAGCGGGGGCATGTATCCGAGCGGGATCGCGCGGGAGAGCACGACATGGGGGAGGGGCTCCTGGCCGAGTTCGAGGACGAGGGCGCGCTGGCGCGGGCGGCGCACGCGCTGCGCGCCGAGGGCTACCGCGAGCTCGAGGCGTTCATGCCCTTCCCGAGCGAGGAGGTGCTCGAGGCGCTCGAGGTCCCGAAGAGCCGGGTGCCGCTCTTCGTGCTGATGGGGGCGCTCCTCGGCGGGAGCCTCGGCTACCTCGTCCTGTGGTGGACGAACGTCGTCGACTATCCGCTCGACGTCGGCGGTCGCGACCCGCACCCGTGGCCGGCGTTCCTCCCGATCACCTTCGAGAGCGCGATCCTGCTCGGCGGCGTCGCGGCGTTCGTCGGCTTCTTCCTGCTCTCGCGCCTGCCGCGCCTCTGGCATCCGGTCTTCGAGGTGCCGGGCTTCGAGCGCGCCACGAGCGACGCCTTCTTCCTGAGCGTCTCGGCGGCCGATCCGCGCTTCGATCTCGAGCGCACGAGCCGCGCGCTCGACGGCTACGCGGCGCTCCGCGTGGTGCGCTTCCCCACCGGAGAGGCCGCGTGAGCCGGCACGCCCCGCTCGCGCTGGCGCTCCTGAGCGCGTGCAGCTTCGAGGGCACCTGGCACGAGCCCACCCCCGGCCTGCACCGGATGATCGATCAGCGGCGCGTCGACACCTACGAGGCGAGCGCGTTCTTCGACGACGGAATGTCGATGCGCGCGCCGCCCGAGGGGACGGTGCCCTTCGGCGCGGCGCCCGATGAGCGCGCGCCCGCGCTCGATCGCGCGCTCCTCCTCCGCGGCCAGGATCGCTTCGGGATCTTCTGCGCGCCCTGCCACGGGCTCGACGCCCGCGCCCGGACGCCGATCGCCGTGGACATGGCGCTGCGCCCGCCGCCGGCGCTGATCGAGCCGCGGCTCGTCGCGGTCTCCGACGCGGCGCTCTACGCGGTGATCACGCAGGGCTACGGCCTGATGCCCGCGTACGCCGATCGCCTCGCGCCGCGCGATCGGTGGGCGGTCGTCGGCTACGTGCGCGCGCTCCAGCTCGGGAGCGCCGCGCCGATCGAGTGGCTCTCGCCCGCGGATCGGCAGGCGCTCGCGAGGTCGGGATCATGACGAAGCGCTGGGCGATCACCGGGCTCGCGCTCGCGCTGCTCTTCGGCGCCATCGCGCTCTTCGCGTGGACGCTCGATCCGGCGCGCGCGCTCTACGCGTGGCTCGTCGCGTTCTTCGCGGCCTACACCACCGCGACCGGCGCGCTCTTGCTCCTTCTGATGGGCGACGCGACCGAGTCGGTCTGGCTGGCGGTGCTGCGCCGCCCGGTGGAGGCGCTCGCGGGGACGCTCCCGCTGCTGGCGATCCTCTTCGTCCCCATCCTGCTCTCGCTCGGGCGCGTGTATCCGTGGATGCGCTCGGAGGAGCTCGTCCGCGGCCGCGAGGTGTGGCTCAACGCGCCCTTCTTCGTCGTGCGGAGCGCGCTCTACCTGCTCGTGCCCGCGGTGCTCGGCGAGCTCGTCCTCGCGCGATCGAGGCGCGGCACCGAGCGCGCCCGTCGCCGCCGGCTCGGGGCGATCGGCCTGCCGATCGTGATCCTGCTGGTCACCTTCGCGGGCTTCGACTGGATCATGAGCCTCGAGCCCGGCTACTTCTCGACCGCGTTCGGGCTCATCCCGGCGACCGGCGGCTTCATGGCCGCCCACTCGCTCGTCGCCCTCACGCTCGCGTTCGCGCGCCATCGGGGCGAGCTCGCCGAGGCGGGCCCCGATCACGTGCACGCGATCGGCAAGCTGATGCTGACGGCGGTGTGCTTCTGGGCGTACCTCGCGTTCTTCCAGTACATGCTCGGCTGGATCGCGAACCTCCCCGCCGAGGCGCGCTGGTATCTGCCGAGGACGCGCGACGAGTGGGGCGCTGTCGCCGCCGCGCTCATCGCCCTCCACTTCGTCGTGCCCTTCTTCGCGCTCCTGTCTCGCGAGCTCAAGCGCCGCGCGATCCCGCTCGCGATCGTCGGGGCGGGCCTCGTGCTCGCGCACTGGCTCGACGTCTTCTGGCTCTCGATCCCCGCGCTCCGCCGCGGCGGGGCGTCCTTCCACATCGCCGATCTCGTCTGTGCGCTCGCCATCGCGGGCGCCGTGCTCGCGGTGGCGACGTGGAGGGCCTCTCGCGTCTCGGCGCGCCGGGAAGACCCGCTCCTCGAGCGATCGCTCCGCTACCGATCCGAATGACGCCGCTCCGCCAGTCGAAGGAGGACCTCCCGAGCCGGGCGCTCGCGCTCGTCGCGATCGTCGCGACGCTGATCGGCGCGCTGGGGGTCCTGGTCGCGTGGTGGCTGACGCCGGAGGGGCTCCACGAGGGCGCGCGCTTCGCCCCCGAGCGGCCCGCGCCGATCGCGGGCGTGGATCAGCAAGCCTTCTCGGCGCCCGCCGCCAGCGCGAGGAGCGAGGCGCGCGAGCGCGAGCGGCTCGGGCGCTACGCCGCCATCGACACAGAGCGCGCGCACATCCCGATCGACCGCGCCATCGAGCTCGTCGCCGGCGGCCGCCGTCCGGAGGGGGCCGGCGCGACTTCATTCTCCACCGAGGCGCGCTGAGTGGAGACGCTGCGGCAGATCCTCTTCCTCCCCCGGGGCGCGTCCTCGGTCGCGCTCGAGATCGATCTGCTCCACGCGCTGGTCATCACCATCACGATGATCGGATCGACCGGCGTCTTCGCCGTCGCGCTCTTCGCGATGTGGCGCTACCACCGCAGCGCCGGCCACCGCACCACCACGCCGATCCACGCGAGCTTCGCGTTCGAGGCGACCACGATCGGCGGGCTCCTCGCGCTCTTTCTCCTCTTCTGGGTGATCGGCTACGAGCAGTACCAGGGGATGCGCGCGGTCCCGGCCGGCGCGATCGACGTCCACGTCGTGGCCAAGCAGTGGATGTGGCAGTTCGCCGACGAGCGCGGCCGCCGCTCGCAGACCGTGATCGTCGTGCCGCGAGGTCAGCCGGTGCGGCTCGTGATGACGAGCCGCGACGTGATCCACTCGTTCTTCGTCCCGGCGTTTCGGCTGAAGCAGGACGTGCTGCCGGGGATCTACACCGACCCCTGGTTTCGCGCGGAGGAGGCCGGCACCTTCCCGATCTTCTGCACCGAGTACTGCGGCCTGAGCCACTCGCGGATGCGCGGCTCGGTGGTGGTGCTCGAGCCGTGGGACTACGCGCGCTACCTCGACGGGGCGGCGCTGCCGAGCGTGCTCGACGCCGAGGGCGGCGCGGCCCCGGCCGTGGATCTGGCCGCGGCAGGCGAGGGCGTCGCCGCGCGCATGGGGTGCCTCGCCTGCCACACGGTCACCGGCGAGCCTCACATCGCGCCGAGCTGGCGCGGTCTCTACGGCTCCACGGTGGAGCTCGAGGGCGGAGCGCGGGTGCGCGCCGATCCGGCCTACCTGACCCAGTCGATGATGGAGCCCGAGCGCCACCTGGTCCGCGGGTTTCCGGACGTCATGCCGAGCTACCGCGGGATCCTCGACGCGTCCGAGACCGCGGCGCTCGTCGAGTACATCCGCAGCGTCCGCGAGCCCGCGCGCGAGCCGCCACCGGTGGAGCTGCCGGCCGTCGAGGCGCAGCCCCTGGAGCGCATGCCGATAGAGCGCGCGCCGGTGGAGCGCACGCCATGAGGCGCACGACCTACCTGAACGCCGAGCGCACGGTCCGGAGCTGGCTGCTCACCCGCGACCACAAGCGCATCGGCGTGATGTTCCTGGTCGCCGTCATCGTCTCGTTCCTCCTGGGCGGCGTCTTCGCGCTGCTCCTGCGCATCGAGCTCGCCCAGCCGGAGCTCGAGATCATGGAGGCCTCCACCTACAACCGCCTCTTCACGCTGCACGGCGTGACGATGGTGTGGCTCTTCATGATCCCGTCGATCCCGACCGCGTTCGGCAACTTCCTGCTGCCGCTCATGATCGGCGCCAACGACGTCGCCTTCCCGCGGCTGAACCTCGCGAGCTTCTACATCTATGTCGTCGGCGCGATCGTCGCGCTCGCCGGCATGTTCATCGGCGGCGCCGACACCGGCTGGACG
>JAEZBP010000774.1 GCA_023427125.1 Pseudomonadota bacterium
CCCGCGCCGCCGCGCGCCGCGCGCGCCGCGTCGGGCGAGGAGTACGACCCGACGGGCCTCAAGACGTTCATGGCCGTCGCCACGAACATGCGCCGTGGCGGCCCGGAGCCCATCCCGAGCTCGGGCAAGCCGTCGTGGACCGGTGACTACCCGTGGGATGCTCGATTCACGGCCATCCCGATCGTGAGCTGGATTCGCGCTGGGTTCGGCCTGGATCCGGTCGAATGACCTCGCCCCGATGCGCCGACGCGCCCGGCCCGCTCTCTTTCCGTGTCACGTGCGCGCCGACACGTAGTTGGCGCTCGCGCTCACGAAGTCGACTGCCCGCTCGCGCGTCGCTCGTGTACTGTGGAGCCGCGAGGCCTCGAGCGTCGCGAGGAAAGCACTGGGGCCATCTCTCCGATCTTTGGGCACTGCTACTCGAATGAGCGCGGAGCGGATGCGTCGTGACGAGAACGCCGGAGGGGCCGTCGTGCGCCTCCGGCTCGCCGACGCCGACGCAACTCTCGTCGCGGCCCTCCGCCGGGGGGATCCGCGCGCGCAGCGGCAGCTCTTCGACGCACACGCCGTGCGGGTGAAGCGCCTGCTCGCCTACGCGATGGGCGCGGACGCCGAGCTCGACGATCTCCTGCACGATACCTTCCTCGACGCCTTCGCATCCATCGGCGGCCTCGAGGACGCGAGCGCGGTCGGGAGCTGGCTCGCGACCATCGCGATCCGCAAGGCGCGGCGAGCCATCAAGAAGCGCCAGCGCGCGCGCCTCCTGGCGGGAGCGCTGTCGTGGCTCGCACCGGAGCGGTACGATCCGCATCCGTCCATGAGCGCGGCGGTGGAATGGCGCGCGGTGTCGAAGATCCTCGAACGGCTCCCCACGGAGGAGCGGATCGCGTTCGCGATGCACGACATCGGCGAGCTCCAGCTCGGCGACGTCGCGGCGGCCATGGGCACGTCGGTGACGACGGTCAAGCGACGCCTGGCGCGTGGGAGAGAGAGGTTTCGCCGGCTGGTGGAGCGCGAGCCTGCGCTCGCAGACCGGCGCGGGGGCGGCGATGCAGGATGAGCTGATGCGGCGCGTGCGCGGCGAGGCGGACGCGTACGTCGACGAGGACAGCGCGGGGATCCGGCGCGTGCGCGAGCGGCTCTTCGAGGCGCCCGCGGCGCGTCGACCGAAGCGCCGGTGGATCGTCGCGGGCTCCGTCGCGGCCTCGATGGCCGCCGCGGCCGCGCTCGTGGTCTGGCTCGCCGCCGATCGACCTGCCCCCGCCGCGGTGGTGACGTACGAAGTAGAGGGTCGCCCGGCGCCCGATCGCCGGTGGATCGCCGCTCCGCCTGACGTCGAGGTCCCGATCCGGTTCTCCGACGGAGCCGAAGTCCTGCTGCGGCCGGACAGCGATCTCACGGTGGCCCACCTGCGAGCCAACGGCGCGAGCGTCCGCGTCGAACGAGGGGCGGTCGCGATCCGTGTCCCTCGCGACCCTGCACGGCCGCGCGACTGGCGGGTGCTCGCGGGCCCGTTCGAGGTGCGGGTACGCGGCACGGAGTTCGAGGTCGACTGGGACACCGCGGCCGCGCACTTCCGTCTGGAGATGCGCCACGGCGAGGTCGAGCTGCGCGGGCCGGTCGTCGGCGCCCGGCGCGCGCGGAGCGGCGAGCGCGTCGAGGTGTGGCTCCGCGATCAGCGGATGGAGGTGGTGGCCGCGTCGGCCGAGGCACGCGCGCCTGAAGCGGTGGAGCCCGTGAGTCATGCCGGGGAGCCGGCGCCCAGCGAGCCCGCGCTCGAGCCGATCGATCGCGCGAGGGAGAACGACCGTGCGAGCCCTCCGCGCCGGGCGCCCGAGGCTCCCCGGAGCGAGTCCCCGAGCTCCCCCGACGTGCTCGAGGAGATCGACGCGCACACGCGCGCGGGACGCTTCGATGAAGCGGTCGCCGTCGCCGACCGAACCGGCTGGTCGCAGATCCTCGCGCGCATGAGCGCGGAGCGTGCGCTCCGGCTCGGAGACGCCGCTCGCTACGCGGGTCGCGTCGACCGCGCGTCGGAGGTGTACCGGACGGTGCGGAGCCGCTTCCCAGGAACACCTCCTGCGGCCGAGGCCGCGCTCCACCTCGGCCGCCTGGCCGCCGACCAGCAGCGGGACTCGATCGGAGCTTCGGAGTGGCTCGACACGTACTTGCGTGAGGCTCCGAACGGACGCTTCGCGCGCGAGGCGCTCGGCCGCCGCCTCGAGATCGAGCACCGCATGGGCCACGCCCCGCGCGCCCGCGAGCTCGCCGGCGACTACCTGCGCCGCTTCGGCGAGGACGGCCCGTACTCCGACCTCGCTCTCCAGCTCGCGGGAAGAGATTGATCGCTCGCTGCTCGTTCGGCCTCGTGCTCTCGGTCCTCGCCGCGGCCTCGCCCGCGCGCGCCGACCGCGTCCTCGTATTGACCGGCGAGTCGCGAGGGGACGAAGACGCGAGCGTCGTGCACCGCATCGCGGCCGAGCTCCGCGCGATCGGGCTCGAGCCGGTGATCGAGGAGGGCACCGCCGCCCTCGACGATCTGTTCGCGCTCGCCCGGCGGCGTGACGCGGTGGCGGTGATCAACGTGCTGCGCGACGGCACCCGCGCGCGCGTCTGGGTCGCGGATCGGACCACCGGCAAGATCTCGATCCGCGACGTCGAGGCCTCCGGGGACGATCGTGCGCTCGCGCTCGCCCTCCGCGCGGTCGAGCTCTTGCGGGCGAGCTTGCTCGAGCTCCACCTCGAGACTCCGCCCGCGGCCGAGATCGAGGCGTCGCCCGCGGTGCGCGCGGTCTCCGTTTCGGCGGCCGCGCCGCCGGTCGCGGCGGTGTCGATCGGCGTGAGCGCGTGGTGGGCGATCGATGGCCCCGGTCCGCTCCTCGGGCTCGCGGTGGCGGGTCGATGGCGCGCGGTCTCCTGGCTCGCGCTCGGGCTCGGCCTCGAGCTGCCGCTCGCGCCGCCGGCGGTCCAGGCTCCCGAAGGCTCGGCCGAGCTCTTCGCCGGCCGGGTCGCGCTCGACGTGCGCGCGATGCCGATCGATCCGCGCGAGGCGTTCCAG
>JAEZBP010000782.1 GCA_023427125.1 Pseudomonadota bacterium
GGGTGGGCCCCCCCCCCGCCCCCCATTGTGGCAAACCAAAAATGGGGCCCCCCGCCCAAGTCCGATCTCTACGGTGCTCCGCACCTCCGAGCTCGATCCCATCGCGGGCGACGGGGCCCTGTCGACCTGGTCTCCGGCTCGAGCGGGGGCTGTGGACCGCCCCGCCAGCGAACACGGCGACCTCTGCTATGTTCGGCGGCCGCGGGGGGCGACGGAGCGAACATGGAGCACCTCATCACCCTTCCCCGCGCCCTCGAGCGCGCCGCCGACCGCCGTGGCTACGGCTTCACCTTCGTCCACGACGATCTTCGCGAGGAGGAGCTGACCTGGGCGTCGCTCCTCGAGCGCGCGCAAGCGATCGCGGTCGCGCTGCACGAGCGCGGCGTGAGGAAGGGCGACCACGTGGCCCTCGTCCTGCCCGACGCGGGGGAGTTCGTCCCGACCTTCCTCGGTGTCGTGCAGGCCGGTGCGGTGCCGGTCCCGCTCTACCCCCCGATGGGCATGGGCCAGCTCGGCGGCTACCTCGAGCACTGCAAGCACATCGTCTCCGCCAGCCGCGCGGGCGTCCTGATCACCAACCGCCAGATCAAGGCGGTGCTCGGCAAGCTCCACGATCACGCGCCGAGCCTGCGCGAGATGCTCACCTACGCGGACCTCGACGGCGACGCGTCGCGCTTCCGCGACCCGGGCCTCACGATCGACGACCCGTGCTTCATCCAGTTCACGTCGGGCTCGACCAGCAAGCCCAAGGGCGTCGTCGTGACCCACGGCAACCTCGCGCACAACGCGTGGGCCGTCATGCGCGAGGGCCTCGACTCGAACGACGACGACCGCGGCGTCAGCTGGCTGCCGCTCTTCCACGACATGGGCCTGATCGGCTTCGTCATCGCGCCGATCCACCACCGCGTACCGGTCTCGTTCATGTCGCCGATGACCTTCCTCAAGCGGCCGGTCACCTGGCTCGAGATCCTCTCGAAGCACCGCGGCACGATCACCTACGGGCCCAACTTCTCCTACGCGATCACGCAGAAGCGAGTCCGCGACCGCGATCTGTCGGGCCTCGATCTCTCGTGTGTGCGGGTCGCGGGCTGCGGCGCCGAGCCCATCCAGGCCGACACGCTGCGCGCGTTCGCGGCGCGCTTCGGCCAGATCGGCTTCCGCGAGAGCGCGTTCGTGCCGAGCTACGGGATGGCCGAGTACACGCTGGCCATCGCCTTCTCCAACGGCATCCCGACCGATCGGGTGCGCGCCGAGGCGCTCTGGGCAGAGGGCAGCGCCGAGCCGGCGGCAGACGACGCGTCCGGCGAGGCCGTCGAGATCGTGGGCTGCGGGCGCGCGTTCGGACGCCACGGCATCCGCGTGGTCGACACCGAGACGCGCGAGGTGCTCCCCGACCGACGCGTCGGCGAGATCGAGGTGAGCGGGCCCAGCGTGATGCAGGGCTACTTCGAGATGCCGGAGAAGACGCGCGAGACGGTGAGCGAGGAAGGCTGGCTGAAGACCGGCGACCTCGGCTACCTCGTCGGCGGCGAGGTCTTCATCTGTGGCCGCGCCAAGGACGTCATCATCGTCAACGGCAAGAACTACTACCCGCAGGATCTCGAGTGGGCCGGCTCCGAGGTCGAGGGGGTGCGCCCGGGGAACGTGATCGCGTTCCCGAGCCACAAGGAGGGCCTCGGGCGCGAGGCGGTCGTGGTCGTCGCCGAGACGAAGCTGAGCGATGGCAAGGAGAAGCTCGCCGCGGACATCAAGACGCGCATCGCGCAGGCGACGGGCCTCACGGTCGACGAGGTCGTGGTGGTGGACGCGGGGACCGTCCCCAAGACCTCGAGCGGCAAGCTGCAGCGCGCGCGGGCCCGTACCCTCTACGAGCAAGGCGAGCTGAAGAAGCGCGAAGACGAGGGTGCGCTCAAGCTCGCGGGCCACCTCGCGGCCAGCCAGCTCGCACACCTGAAGCTCAGCATCTTCGGCAAGAGCAAGTAGAGCCGATTCCCGCACGGCGGGAGCGGCCCTTTTCGTTCGCTCGGCGGGACGCAGGATCGAAGACACGGCGCGCTTCGCGTCGTCGTCGCTCCTCGCGCTGTGGCGCGCCGTCCCATGTCGAACCACCAAACGGCCTTGATCGAGATGGCCTCGCTCGATCACCGCGACTTCGACGCGACGCTCGCGGCGATCCTGCGGACCGACGCGCAGGTGATCGGCGTGGAGCGGGTGCTGTATTACGCCATGGCGCCCGACCAGCAGTCGATTCGGTGCGAGCTCGGCTACATCGCGAGCGAAGGGCTCTACGAGCGAGACGCGATCGTGTCGGCGCGCAACTGCCCGATGTACTTCGCCGCGCTGGCGCGCGAGGAGATCATCACGGCCGACGACGCCCGCGCCGATCCGCGCACCTGCCAGCTCATCCGCTCGTACCTCGAGCCGCGCGAGGTCACCTCCATGATGGACGTGCCGGTGTGGCTGGACGGGCGGCTCATCGGGATCATCTGCCACGAGCACACCGGCCCGCCTCGGCGCTGGGCGGCGCACGAGCGGGCGTTCGCCCTCTCTGCCGCGCAGTCCATCGCGACGGCGGTCTCGGCGCGTGAGCGGCGTCGCGTGGCGAGCTTGGAGAAGCGGGCGTCCTTCCTCGCCGAGGCCACGATGATCCTCGCCGAGACCCTCGACATCGATGAGGTCCCCCTCCGCCTCGTCCGGCTGGCGATCCCGACGCTGGGTGAGTGGTGCACCCTCGACGCGGTCCGCGAGGACGGCACGCTCGCCCGCATAGCGGCGGCGCACGTCGATCCGCGGATGCACGAGACCCTGACCGACCTGAGCTGCCGCTACCCGCCCTGTCGCACCTCGACGCCGCTGATCGCGCGGGCGCTCCAGAGGGAGCACGGCTTCCTGGTGCCGGAGGTCACGCCGGCCTTGCTGATCGCAAACACGGTCGACGGCCCGCATCGCGAGCTCATCGACGCCCTCGGCGCGCAGAGCGGCATCGTGCTGCCGCTCCGAGCGCACGGCCGCACCCTCGGCGTGCTCTCGTT
>JAEZBP010000926.1 GCA_023427125.1 Pseudomonadota bacterium
CGACGAAGCAGCGCGCCAGGGCCGGGAGCACCTCGGCGCGCGGCGCGCCGAGCCCGAGCGCGCGGCGGAGCAGGCCGATCGCCTCGCCGTGACGCCCCTGCGCGACGAACGCGCCGCCGAGCCGGCGGAAGAGATCGGCGGCGACGTGGAGCTGCTCCTGCCCCCACTGGATGCCGAGCCGCAGCACCTCCTGCGCCCACTCGTGCCGGCCGAGCTCGGAGTACGCAGAGCCGAGGATGCCGAGCGCCTCGGCGAGCGTCGCGCGGACCTCGGGCGCCAGGGTCTGCCCCTCCGCCGTCCTCAGGAGGAGCGCGAGCGGGCCCGGCCACGCGGCGAGGATCTCCACCGCCTTCGCCGCGTCGCCCGACGCGAGCGCCTTCTTCGCCTGCGGCACGAGGTTCAGGTCGATCGCGAAGGGCGACTGCACGCTCTTGTGGCGCTCCCCCTCGGTCTGCACGCGCTCGCGCAGCTCCTCGCGCAGGGCCGGGAGCGGCAGCTCGAGGCGCGCGCCCGCGCGGGTCACCGTGACGCTCACGTCGCCGTCGTCCCGGATCCGCAGCTCGTCGAGGCGCATGTCGAAGAGCGGGGCGAGCAGCACGTAGCGGAAGCCGATGAAGGTCTGCAGATCCTCCGAGTCGGCCTTCTCGCCGGGCACGGGGCCCTCGAGCTCGTTGTCGGCCAGGACCGCGTCGACGAGGTGCTCGCGGAACTCGCCGAGCGGCAGCCGCTCCGAGCCGGGCATGTCGCCGAGCTCGAACTCGACGATCGAGGCGCTCGGGTTGCGCGGATCGACGGTCAGCGCGGTGATGCGGATGCCGACGATCACGGAGAACGCGACGAAGCGCGTGCCGACGACCTCGCAGAGCTGCGCGAACCCCGACGATCCTTGACCGAGCTGCTCGAGCCATCCGTCGGCCCGCGCCTTGTCCAGCGGGTACGTGCGCATCTACGCGGCCGATGGTGCGGGTCCGGCGCTCGAAACGTCAAGCGCGGAGCTTCTCCCGGTACCACTCGATGGTGCGCGCGAGGCCGTCCTCGAGATCCACCGCGGCGCGGAAGCCGAGGAGGCGCTCGGCCTTCTTCACGTCGGGGATGCGCAGCTCGACGTCGGCGAAGTCCCAGGGGACGAAGCGGATCTCGCTCGGGCTGCCGACCAGGCGCAGGACCAGCTGCGCGAGCTGGTAGATGGTGACCGTGCTGCGCGGGTTGCCGATGTTGAAGGCCTCGCCGACCGCCTCGTCGCGCGTGAGCGCGAGCTCGATCCCGTCGACGATGTCGTCGATGAAGCACCACGATCGGATCTGGTCACCCTCGTTGTGGATGGTGATCGGCGCGCCCTCGAGCGCCCGCACCACGAAGGCGTGGACCGCCCCCTCGCCGACCTGGCCGGGGCCGTAGATGTTGAAGGGGCGGATCGAGCAGGTCGGCAGCCCGTGCTGCTTCCAGTAGTTGTGCGCGAGGTGCTCGGTCGCGAGCTTGCTCACCGCGTAGGTCCAGCGCGCCTCGCCCACCGCGCCGAGGCTCGTCACGTCCGCCTCGCGCACGCGGAACGCGTAGCTCCCGAAGACCTCGCTCGTCGAGAAGTCGATCAGCCGCTTGATCCGGCCCGACGCGAGCGCGGCCCGCAGCACGTTCAGGGTGCCCTCGATCGAGACCTCCATGGTCGTCACGGGGTTCTTCATCACCGTGTCGACGCCCGCGATCGAGGCCATGTGCACGACGTAGTCGACGTCGCGCGTCGCGTGCGCGACCGCCTCCGCGTCGCGGACGTCGCCGACCACGAGCTCCACGTTGGGATGATCGGCGAGCCCCGCCTCGGCGAGGGCGTTGCGGCGGAGGTTGTCGAGCACGCGGATGCGGTTGTGGGGCGCGAGGCGCCGCGTGAGCGCGGTGCCGATGAACCCCGCCCCACCCGTCACGAGGAGATGCGCGTCGCGTATCATGAGGGCCGCATGCTGGGCGCCCCGGCCCGCGGGCGCAAGCGCGCGAGTCGGCCCTCGTGGAAGGAGCGTGAGGCCACCGGCGTTCCTTGCCTTTACAAGAGGCCGAGAGGCATGGAACGCTCGGCCGACCGCCGCGGTGGCGGATCTGCGGAGCTCACCGGGGAGCTGACATGGGCATCTTCAGCCGTTTCAACCGAGTCCTGAAGTCGAACCTCAACAACCTGGTGGACAAGGCGGAGGACCCGGCGAAGCTCATCAGCCAGACCATCATCGAGATGGAGGCCGAGCTGAAGAACGCGCGCAAGGAGCTCGTGCAGACGCTCGGCACCGCGAAGCGCCTCGACAAGAAGCGCGCGGAGTACGACGACGAGGTCGCGAAGTGGGAGGACAAGGCGGTCCTCGCGCTGCGCGCCGGCGACGAGGAGCTCGCGCGCGAGGCGCTGAAGATGAAGCAGCGCTCGCTCAAGCAGGCCGAGGACGCGGGGCGTCAGGCCGCCGAGCAGGACAAGGCCGCGCGCCAGATGCAGGACACGCTCGAGGACATCGAGAGCAAGATCGAGGACCTCAAGGCGCGCAAGACCACGCTCGCGGCCAAGGTGCGGCGCGCGCGCGAGGCGCCGGGCGAGGAGGGCCTCGGCGGCGGCGGCGGCGCGTTCGGCGATCTGCAGCGGCTGAGCGGCCGCATCGACCAGCTCGAGGCCGAGGTCGAGGCGCACGACGTGATCGACGACGCCGACACCCGCGACGTCGAGGCGCGCTTCCGCGAGCTCGAGAAGAAGTCGGGCAAGACGAAGGTCGACGACGAGCTCGAGGCGCTCAAGCGCCGGCTGGAAGAGTAGCCGAGCGGCAGCTCGGACCGCCCGTTCGATGACCATCGCCCTGGACCCGGGGAGAAGCTTTGAGTGAGCGGCTGATCCTGTGGCATCGCTGGTTTCCTCCGCGCCACGAGGATCCCGAGGAGCACGCGGCGGTCGCCGGCTGGCAGCGCTCGGTCGCGACGCGCTTCTCGGTCGGGGGCGGCGAGGTGCTCGGGTCGATCGGCGGCACCGTCGTGGCCTCGTTCGACGTGGCCGACGCGACCGACGCGATCGACATGGCGCTCGACCTGCTCGAGGAGGCCGAGCGCGAGATCGCGCTCGAGATCGCGATCGGCGCCGCGGCCGGCGAGACCACCGATCACGAGGGCGAGATCGGCGCCGCGATCGAGCGGGCGCAGCTGCTCGTGAACCGGGCCAAGGGAGGCGATCTCGTCCTCGATCCGCGGGCGCGCGCGCTCGCCGCGCCGGACTTCAACTTCGGGCGGCAGGTCGGCGCCGGCGCGGGCTCGGCGCGCGGCACCACCATCGATCGCCGGCACCCGCGGCGCTCGGAGTGCGCC
>JAEZBP010000968.1 GCA_023427125.1 Pseudomonadota bacterium
AGGTAGAGGCGTGGCGAGCTCGCGCAGAAGCCGGCATCCGCGTCCTGCAGCGCCCCTGGCATTTGAGGCACGCGCGTTGCTCGCCGCGGTCTCGCGCGCCGGCGGCGCGCTGCTCGCACGGGAGGGAGTCGCGACGTGACGCACGGCCAGGATCCCATCGGGGAGAACGTGAAGCGGCTGCGGCAGCTCGTGGAGGACTTCTCCCTGCCTCGGCGGCTGCCCGCGCTGCGCCCCGGAGGATCGCCGCGCGCGTCGCTCACGCCCAAGCCCGACCTCTCGGACGGGCGGCTCTGGCTCTACACGGCCGCCACCGGCACCGCGATCCTCCTCCTGATCTTCGGCGGCTACGAGATCATGGAGCGCACGGCGCTGCGCGACGCGCCCCCGGGCGTGCTCCACACGCTCCACATGGCGCGCGGGATGGGGGCGGCGGTGATCCTCGGCACGTGGGCGTTCCTCGTCACCGCGCGCACGCGGCGCCACTACGCGCGCGAGCTGACGAGGCGGATCCAGTCGCTCGAGGACGCGGTCTACGCGCGCACCGCCGCGCTCGAGCGCTCGCAGGCCTTCACGGAGCACCTCTTCGAGAGCCTGCACGATCGGATCGTGGTGACCGATCGGGACGGACGCGTCGTGAAGGTCAACCGCGTGGCGCGCGCGGGGCTGAGCTGCGAGGCGCCGTGCGGCGACCCGAGCCGCTGCGACGAGCGCTGCCGGCTCGATCCGGCGGGGCCGAAGGGGCTCGGGCGCGATCCGCGCACCAACCGCATCTTCGAGATCGAGCGCTACCCCGTGCCGGCCGAGGACGGCGTGGCGGAGCTCGTGCTCGAGGTCGCGCGCGACGTGACCGAGGGCAAGCGCCTCGAGGCCATCGTCGTGCACCAGGAGAAGATGGCCAGCCTCGGGGTGCTCGCGGCGGGCATCGCCCACGACATCGGCAACCCGCTCGCGAGCCTCTCGAGCGAGCTCGAGATGCTCGAGCTCGACCCGGCGCCCGAGCACGTCGGGGAGTCGGTCGCGGTGCTGCGCGAGCACGTCGAGCGCATCGGCCGCGCGCTCCGCGAGATGGTGGACTTCGCGCGCCGGCGGGGCGACGAGCCGGCCGACGTGTCCGTCGCGACCGCCATCGAGGACGCGCTGCGCCTCGTGCGCCACGACCGGCGGATGCGCCGGGTGGCGCTCTCGGTCGAGGTGCCGGCCGATCTGCCGCCGATGCGGATCGTGGAGGACCACCTCGTGCTGGTGCTCGTGAACCTCGCGCTCAACGCGCTCGACGCGATGCCGGAGGGCGGCCGCCTGCGCGTCTGCGCCCCGCGGGAGGGCGCCGGGGTGCGCGTCGTCGTCTCCGACACCGGCTCGGGGATGAGCCCCGAGGCCGTGGCGCGGGCGTTCGAGCCGCTCTTCACGACCAAGAGCGCGCGCGGCGGCACGGGCCTCGGCCTGGCCGTGTCCCTGGCGGTGATCCGCGCGGCCGGCGGTCGGCTCGAGCTCGCCTCCGAGCCCGGGCGCGGGACCGACGTGATCGTGACGCTCGTGGGGACGGACGATGGGTGAGCGCATCCTGGTGGTCGAGGACGAGGCCACGCTCCGCTCGAACCTCGAGAAGTACCTCGCGAAGCTCGGTCACGAGGTGAGGAGCGCCAGAGACGGCGCGGAGGCGATGCGGCGGCTCGAGGAGGGCGCCTGCGACGTGGTGCTCACGGACCTCTGCATGCCCGGCGCGGACGGGCTCGCGGTGCTCGATCACGCGCGCGTCGTGCGCCCCGACTGCGTGGTCCTCCTGATGACGGCGTTCGGCACGCTCTCGAGCGCGGTCGAGGCGCTCCGCCGCGGCGCGCACGACTACCTCCTCAAGCCCGTCTCGCTCGCCGCGGTGGCCGCCAAGATCCAGCGCATCGCCGACTATCGCGCGCTCGGCCGCGAGAACGCGCGCCTGCGCAGCATGCTCTCGGACGAGGCCGCGCCGGCCGCGCTCCTGCGGCTCGAGAGCGCCGCGATGCGCGAGCTCGACGAGCTCCTGAAGAAGGTCGCGGCGGGCCCGAGCCGGGTCTGCATCCACGGCGAGAGCGGCGTCGGCAAGGAGCTCGTCGCGCGCGCGATCCACGATCAGTCGCAGAGGCGCGAGGGCCCCTTCGTCCCCGTCAACGTGAGCGCGATCCCCGACACGCTCGTCGAGAGCACGCTCTTCGGGCACCTCCGCGGCGCCTTCACGGGCGCCGACAGCGCGCGCGAGGGGCTCTTCCGCGCCGCCGACGGCGGCACCCTCTTCCTCGACGAGATCGGCGAGCTGCCGCTCGCGATCCAGGCGAAGCTGCTCCGGGTCGTCGAGACGATGGAGGTCCGCCCGGTCGGCGGCGATCGCGACGTGGCGATCGACGTGCGGATCGTGTGCGCGACGCACCGGGACCTCGACGCGATGGTGCGCGATCGGCTCTTCCGTGAGGACCTCCTCTATCGCCTGCGCGTCGTGCGCCTCGACGTGCCGCCGCTGCGCGAGCGCCCCGAGGACATCCCGGCGCTGGTCGGCCGCTTCGTCGCGCGGCAGGCGCGCGAGCAGAAGAAGCGCGTCTTCTCGGTGGCGCCCGAGGCCATGCAGCGGCTCGTGGCGCACACCTGGCCGGGCAACGTTCGCGAGCTCTCCAACGTGGTCGAGCGCGCCGTGCTGCTCGCCGAGGAGGAGACGATCCGCCTCGAGGATCTGCCCGCCGAGCTCGTCGATCGCGCGGAGAGCGGCGGCAAGCTCCGCGGCCTCGAGGGGAGCGACGCGCGGCTCGAGCACGCGCTCCGAAGCTTCGAGCGCCGCCACATCGCCGCGGTGCTCGCGAGCTGCGACGGCAACCGGGACGCGGCCGCCAAGCGGCTCGGGGTCTCGCCCGCCACGCTCTACCGCAAGCTCGAGCGGCTCGGCCTCAAGGGCTCTCGCGGTGAGCCGCCGGCGGGCTCTCGATCCTGAGAGGCCCGCCCGCTCCCGCGCTCGCAGCTTCGAGAGGTCGCGCCCCGATTCCGGGAGGTCGCGCCGGCTGCGCTCTTGGCCGCGCTCTTGCTCTGGCTCGCATCGCGCACTCGCGCGAGGAGGACGAGCCGATCCGATGACCGACATCACACGCAGGAAGTTCCTCGAGCTCGGCGGCGCCCTCGGCTTCGGCGCGGTCGTCTCGAGCGCCACGCGCGCCTGGGGCATCACGCGCGTCGCCAACCCCCTCGCCGAGTATCCCGATCGGAGCTGGGAGCGCGTCTACCGCGACCTCTACCGCACCGACAGCTCGTTCACGTTCACGTGCGCGCCGAACGACACGCACAACTGCATCCTGCGCGCGTTCGTGAAGAACGGCGTGATCGTGCGGGTGCAGCCGACCTACGCCTACAAGAACGCGACCGACCTCGACGGCCGGAGCGCGTCGGCGCGCTGGGATCCGCGCGCCTGCCAGAAGGGGCTCTCGCTCTCGCGCCGCTTCTACGGCGATCGGCGGGTGCGCTACCCGATGGTGCGGCGGGGCTTCCGCGAGTGGGTGGAGCGCGGCTTCCCGCGCGACGCGGACGGCCGCCCGCCCGAGGAGCTGATGCGGCGCGGCTGGGACACCTTCGAGCGCGCCTCCTGGGAGGACGCGGCCGACCTCGCGGCGAAGACGCTGAAGAACATCGCCGAGACCTACTCCGGTGAGGAGGGCGCGCGGAAGCTGCGCGCGCAGCACTATCACGAGGAGACGATCACCGCGATGCGCGGTGCGGGCACGCAGGCGCTCAAGTTCCGCGGGGGCATGCCGCTGCTCGGGATCACGCGCGTCTTCGGGATGTACCGGGTCGCGCAGTCGATGGGCCTGCTCGACGCGCACGTCCGCGGGGTCGGGCCGGAGGACGCGCTCGGCGGCCGGGGATGGGACAACTACTCTTGGCACACGGATCTCCCGCCCGGCCACACGATGGTCACCGGCGTGCAGACGGTCGAGTTCGACCTGAACTCGGTCGAGCACGCGGACCTCGTGCTCGTCTGGGGGATGAACTTCATCACGACGAAGATGCCGGACGCGCACTGGCTGACCGAGGCGCGCCTCAAGGGCACCCGGATCGTCGTGATCGCGTGCGAGTACTCCGCGACGTGCAACAAGGCGGACGAGGCGATCGTGGTGCGCCCCGGCACGACGCCGGCGCTCGCGCTCGGCCTCGCCCAGGTCGTCGTCTCGGAGGGCCTCCACGACGCGGAGTACGTGAGGCGCTTCACGGATCTCCCGCTGCTCGTGCGGATGGACGACCACACGCTGCTGCGCGCCTCGCAGGTCTTCCGCAACTACCGCAACGCGCGCCTCCGCAACGACACGACGATGCTGCGCGCCGGGCAGAAGGCGCCGCCGCCGCTCACGCAGGCGGGCCAGTACCTGCCCGAGGCGCTCCGCGAGGAGTGGGGCGACTTCGTGATGTGGGATCCGGCGCGCGCGCGGCCGGTGGCCGTCAACCGCGATCAGGTGGGCCGCCACTTCGACGCGACGGGCGTCGAGCCCTCTCTCGAGGGCGAGGTCGAGGTCACGCTGGCCGACGGGCAGACCGTGCGCTGCCGGCCCGTCTTCGATCTCGTCAAGCAGTACCTCGACGACAACTTCACGCCCGCGCAGACCGAGGAGGTCACCTGGGCGCCCCGCGCCGCCGTCGAGGGCCTCGCGCGCGCCGTCGCGGCCGCCCGCGGCAAGACGCTCTTCGCGGTCGGCATGGGCCCGAACCAGTTCTTCAACAACGATCTCAAGGACCGCGCGCAGTTCCTGCTCGCCGCGCTCACCGGCAACGTCGGCCGCCTCGGCGGGAACGTGGGGAGCTACGCGGGCAACTACCGCACGGCGTTCTTCAACGGCGTCGGGCAGTACGTCGCCGAGGATCCCTTCGACCTCGAGCTCGATCCGACGCGGCCCGTGCGGCAGCGCCAGCTCTGGCGCGCCGAGTCGGCGCACTACTACAACCACCACGACGAGCCGCTCAAGGTCGGCAACCGTAACTTCACCGGCGAGTCGCACATGCCGACGCCGACGAAGTCGCTCTGGTTCGCCAACGCCAACTCGATCCTCGGCAACGTCAAGTGGCACTACGAGGTGGTCAACCGCCAGCTGCCGCGGATGGAGTTCATCGGCGTGAACGAGTGGTGGTGGACGACCTCGTGCGAGTACGCCGACATCGTCTTCGCCGTGGACTCGTGGGGCGAGCTCAAGCACCCCGACATGACCGCCTCGGTCACGAACTCGTTCCTCACCACGTTCCCGCGCACTCCGCACCCGCGCATCCACGAGACGATCGGCGACATCGAGGTCTACGAGCGCGTCACGAGCCGGCTCGGCGAGCTCACGGGGGACGCGCGCTTCCGGGACATGTTCCACTTCGTTCGCGAGGATCAGACCTCCGTCTACATGCAGCGGGTGCTCGACGCCTCGAGCTGCACGCGCGGCTACAGCGCGAGCGAGCTCGAGGAGAACGCGCGCGAGGGCTACCCGCGGCTCCTGATGACGCGCACCTACCCCCGCGCGAGCGGCTGGGAGCAGATCGAGGAGTCCACGCCGTGGTGGACCAAGAGCGGCCGGCTCGAGCTCTACCGCGACGAGCCCGAGTTCCGCGGCGCCGGCGAGAACCTGCCCATCTACCGCGAGCCCATCGACTCCACGTTCTACGAGCCCAACGTCATCGTCGCGGCGCCGCACCCGGTGATCCGGCCCGAGGGGCCGGAGGAGTACGGCCTCGAGACGAGCGATCTGAGCCCCGACGCGCGCCAGGTGCGCAACGTGGTCAAGCCCTGGAGCGAGGTCCGCGAGACCCGCCACCCGCTGATGGCCGAGGACGGCTACCGCTTCATCTTCCACACGCCGAAGACCCGCCACGGCGCGCACACGACGCCGATCGACACCGACATGATCTCCGTCTGGTTCGGCCCCTTCGGCGACCTGCACCGGCGGGACCGGCGGATGCCCTGGGTCAACGAGGGCTACGTCGACATCCACCCGGAGGACGCGCGCGAGCTCGGCGTGGACGACGGCGATTACGTCTACGTCGACGCCGATCCGCACGACCGGCCGTTCGCGGGCTGGCGCGAGAACGCGGAGGCGTACCGCGTCGCGCGCCTGATCTGCCGGGCGCGCTACTACCCGGGCACGCCGCGCGGCGTCACGCGCATGTGGCACAACATGTACGGCGCGACGCCGGGGAGCGTGCGGGGCGCCGCCGAGCGCGAGGACGGCCTCGCGCGCAACTCGAACACCGGCTACCAGGCCATGTTTCGGAGCGGCTCGCACCAGTCCACCACGCGGGGCTGGCTCAAGCCGACGCTCATGACGGACTCGCTCGTCCGCAAGGAGCTCTTCGGCCACGTCATGGGCAAGGGCTTCCTCCCCGACTCGCACTGCCCGACCGGCGCCCCGCGCGAGGCGTTCGTGAAGATCACGCGGGCGGAGGCGGGCGGCATCGAGGGGCAGGGGCGCTGGCGGCCGGTGGAGCTCGGCCTCCGGCAGGGCGTCGAGAACGAGGCGTTCCAGCGCTACCTCGCCGGAGCGATGGTGCGCCGAGGTCGCTGAGTCGAGCTTCGAATCCCGAACGAAAGAGGAACCGATGGCACGTGTCTACAACTGGCAGCTCAAGCGGGAGATGGAGTACCCGTACGAGGGCCGTCGGCCGGAGAGGCAGTGGGCGGGGGTCTTCGACATCAACAAGTGTATCGCCTGCCAGACGTGCACGATCGCCTGTAAGACGACGTGGACGAGCGGCCCGGGGCAGGAGCACATGTTCTGGAACAACGTCGAGACGAAGCCCTACGGCTTCTTCCCGCTCGGCTACGACGTGCGCATCCTCGACGCGCTCGGGCCGCAGGCGTGGCGTGGGGACACCTACGCCGGGCAGACGATCTTCGAGGCCGCGCCGGACGGCGAGCGCCTGCTCGGCTGGCGCCCGGAGGACGAGGATTACGCGCACCCCAACATCGGCGAGGACGAGATCAAAGGCCGACTCGATCGCGGCACCGCGATCACCATCCCGCACGAGCACTGGATGTACTACCTCGCGCGCACGTGCAATCACTGCACGTACCCCGGCTGCCTCGCCGCGTGTCCTCGCCAGAGCATCTACAAGCGCCCGGAGGACGGGATCGTCCTCGTCGATCAGCAGCGCTGCCGCGGCTATCAGGAGTGCGTGCGGGGCTGCCCGTACAAGAAGGTCTTCTTCAACCCGCACTCGGGCACGAGCGAGAAGTGCATCGGGTGCTACCCGCGGGTCGAGGAGGGCCAGGCGCCGGCGTGCTTCGCGGCGTGCATCGGGAAGATCCGCCTCCACGGCTGGATCAGCCCGCCGGACGCCGCGCGCGAGGACAACCCCATCGACTACCTCGTGCACGTCCGCAAGCTCGCGGTGCCGTTCATGCCGCAGCTCGGGCTCGAGCCGAACGTCTACTACGTGCCGCCGATCCACGTGCCCGACGCGTTCCTCGTCCAGATGTTCGGCCCCGGCGCGCCCGCGGCGGTGCGGACCTACCGCGAGGCGCACGAGGATCCCGTCCTGCGCGGCCTCTTCTGTCTCTTCGGCTCGACCGACCAGGTGCTCTCGCGCTTCCGCGTCGATGGCGACGTCGCGACCGGCTACGACGAGGACGGCAGCGAGATCATCCGGGTGCCCGTGACCGAGCCCGTCATCGCGCGGCCCCCGACGGACCGCCTCTATCAGATCCGGAGGGTGAACACGCCATGAGGACCTCGAGCACCATCACACTGCTCGCTCCGCTGCGTGACGGCATCCCGACACCCGCAAACGGCGCAGGTGTCGGCCTACCGTCACTCCGCTCCGCTTCGTTGATCGCGCTCGCGTGCGTGGCCGCGCTCGCCGCCGCGTGCGGCAGCCGGCCCGACCACGTCGTCGCCGCCCGCGTGAGCGGTGAGCTCCCGCGCACCGACCCCTTCGCGGCCGCGTGGGAGGCGGCGCCGGAATTCGAGGCGCCGCTCCAGCCGCAGAACGTGATCGCGCCGCACCTCGCGCAGGGCAGCGTCGAGCGGGTGCGCGTGCGGGCGCTCCACGACGGCCGCTGGATCGCCTTCCGGCTCGAGTGGGAGGACTCGACCGAGGACGTCCACGTGACGACCACGGTCTTCTCGGACGCCGCGGCCGTGCAGCTCCCGCGGACGCGCGAGGAACGGCCCACCGTGATGATGGGCAACGAGGGCGGCGCCGTGGACATCCTCTTCTTCCGCGCCGCCTGGCAGACCGAGGACAACATGGGGGAGCTCTACCCGAACATGCCGCCGATCCACCACCCGCCGGAGGCGGCCGCCGAGGGCGCGCCGCGCGAGGAGATGGAGCGCCACTATCGCCCGGCGCTTGCGGCGGGGAACCCGACCGTGACCCGGCCCGAGGGCGCGTCGGTGATGGCGTTCTCCGCGGAGGGCTACGGCACGCTCTCGCCGCCGGAGGGCGGCTTCGAGGTGGGCGGCCGCGGCGTGTACCGCGACGGCCGCTGGGCCGTCGTGATCGCGCGCGAGATCGGCGAGGCGAGCTCGCCTGTGGCGCCCGGCCCGCGCAGCGTCGTCGCGTTCGCCGTGTGGAACGGATCGAACGGCGAGGTCGGCGCGCGCAAGAACCGGAGCGACTGGATCGAGCTCGAGGTGCCGGGAGGTGGATCGTGAGCGAGGCGATCATCGCGCGCGAGCTCGAGCGCGCGGCGAGCTACCGGTTCCTCTCGCTCCTCTTCGTCCCTCCGTCGGCCGAGGTGGGCGCGGAGCTCCGCGCGCTGGCGCCGAGCGTCCACCCCGCGCTGTCGGAGGACGCGGCGCTCGTTGGCGAGCGCACCGACCGCTCGCTCGAGGGCCTCTACCACCGGGTGCTCGGCCCCTCGGGCCAGGTGCCCGACACCGAGTGCGCCTACGACGACAACGGCGGCGTCGGCCGGGGCGTGCTCATCGGCGACGTCGCCGGCTTCTACGCGGCGTTCGCGTACGCGCCGGCGGCGCCGGGCACGGCCGACCACATCGCGAGCGAGCTCGGCTTCCTCGGCTGGCTCGCGATGAAGCTCGCCTACGCGCACCACGCGGGGCTCGCGGAAGAGGTCGAGATCACCGAGGCGGCGCGCGCGGCGTTCCTGCGCGATCACGCGGGGCGCTGGATGCTCCCCTTCCTCGAGCGGCTCGCCGCGGTCGCCGACGGCACCCACTACGAGGCGCTCGCCACGCTCGCCGCGCGCTCGCTCCGCGCGCTCGAGGGCGAGAAGGCGTTCGCCCGCCCGCGCGCCCGCCTCCCCCTCGTCAGCGACGAGCCCGACGAGCTCGAGTGCGGCTGACCGAGCTCCTCGTGAGGGGATGAGCGCCTCAGCGCTGCTGCTGGCGCGCCTGCTCCTGCATCTGCATCCACACTCCGGCCACCGCGCCGCCGGCGCCGACGCCCTCGGACGCGTCCGCGCGCTGCCCCGGGGGCTCGCACACGCAGGCGGTCGAGTAGGCGCCCATGAACACATAGGCCGCCATCTCGCCGCCGATCTCACGGCACCGGGCGCTGCACTCGCTCGTCGAGATGTGCGCGTTGCCGCGGAAGCTCGTCGCGCACGCGGGCAGGATCGCCAGCGCGAGCGTGGCCGTGAGGAGGAGTCTCTTCATCGATGACGGATATCGCGCGAGCGCGGCCTCCCCCAAGAAAGCGGCGCGCGGCCGTGAGGCCTCGGATCATCCCGCGGGGTAGCGCGCCATGACGGGCTCTTCCTCGATCGGCTCTCGCGCCTCGCGCCACGCGCTCGGGATCGCGCTCGGCCCGATCCGGAGGGCGACGATGCTGCCCACGATGGCGCAGGTGGTGTCGCGGTCGCCGAGCCCGGCGACCGTGCTCCAGCAGGCCTCCTCCAGGTCGCCGAGGTGGCGCCGCGCGCAGAAGAGCGCGAAGGGCACAGTGTCCATCGACGAGACGCGGTAGCCCGAGCCGAGCGCCGCGGCGGCCTGCGCGACGCTCGCGTCGGGCGGGAGCGCGCGCGCCGCCTCGATGCCGGCGCGCGTCTCTCCGGGCGCGAGGTGCGCGAGCACGAAGTCGAGCAGATCGTGCTCGCCGAAGCCTGCGTCGTGCCTCGACCGCCACGCGTAGAGCGCGGCCAGCGCGACGGCGATCGCGCCCGCTTGCCCCTCGGGGTGCGCGTGGGTGACCTCGGCCGACGCGCGGGCCTGCGCGATGGCCGCCTCGACGTCGTCGGCGAAGTACGCGCCGACCGGCCCGGCGCGCATGGCGCCGCCGTTGCCGAACGAGCCCTGTCCGTCGAAGCGCGCGCGCGCGGCCCGATCCCAGCGGGCGCCGAGCGCGAGCTCACCCAGGAGCTGGTGGGCGCCTCCGCCGTAGCCCCGCCGCGGCGCGGCGACGTATCGCGACGCGAACGCCGCAGCCAGCCGGTCCCGATCGATCTCGCC
>JAEZBP010000984.1 GCA_023427125.1 Pseudomonadota bacterium
CGGCGCGGATCCGCGCGTGAGCACCGCCCTCTTCTCCCTCGCGCGCGTCGAGCGCCGGAGAGGCCGTGACGCGGCCGCGGCGGAGGCGTTCGAGCGCGCTTACGCCGCGGATCCCGACGCCGTGCTCGCGGAGGACGCGCTCGCCGAGGCGGCGGTCTCGTGGGCGGCCTGCGGCCGCGCCGATCGAGCTCGCGCCGAGGCCGCGCGCTACCTCGAGCGCTTCCCGCACGGCGAGTACGTCGCGCGCGTCCGCGCCCTGATCGAGTGAGCGGTCAGGGCATCGGTAGCTGCAAGCTGCACGACGGAGGGAGGGAGGGCGCGGCGCTCAGCCAGGGCGAGGGGCCTTCGCCCACGTGGGCCGCAAAGAAGCCGAGCACCACCGCGCCGGTGACCTCGGGGTGCAGCACGTGGCCTCCGTCGTGCTCGCACTCGATGACCACTCGGCCCTGCGCGAGCAGCATGCTCGCTGCGGCGCGCCCGGCTTCCGTCAGGTTCGATGGGACGGGGTTCGGGCTCCCCGGGACGTTGTCGCTCGACCCGCCGTGGGTGAGCAGCACGGCCGCGGACCCGCGCGCGATGGGCTCGAGCGCCGGCCAGTCCCAGGCGACCAGCGGAGCGCCGAAGGTCACCCGATGCGCGAGCGTGAGGTTCAGCGGCTCGTTCGCCCAGAGCCCCGACGCCGTGTAGATGGCGCGCACCGTCTCTCCCCGCGCCGAGTGGAGCAGGTTCGCGAAGGTCGCGCCGGCGCTGAACCCCGCCGCGAACACCCGGTCGCGCGCTACGCCCCGATGGAAGATCACGCACGCCAAGACGGTATCGAAGAGCTCGAGATCTCGGTTCGGCGTGTCGGTACGGATGTCCCAGTCGAGCCCGGACAGCGGCTGCAGGTTGGTGTCCTCGAGAAGCACGCGGACGAAGGGGAAGGTCGAATCGGCGTCGGGCCGGATCCCGAGATCGTCCAGGCGCGCGCTGTCCTCCAGGGCGTCGGTGTCCGGAGCGCGCGGCCCCGAAAATCCGTGGAACCAGAAGACCACCGCCGGTGGGGTCGTGCTCGAGGCCGGCGAGCTCACCCAGAAGCGGCGCTCGGTGTCACCCAGGTGGATGACATTGAGCCCCTCGACGACCTCCGGGCACGCAGCCGGCGGGACTCTCGCTGCGTCGGGCTCCGAGCTCGTCGCGTCGGGCCAGGGCTGCGCGTCGGGCAGCGACCGCGGGCCCGCGTCCGAGGCGGTCGATGCGTCCATGACGAGCGGCAAGGTGCCCCCATCGCTCGGGGCCGACGGCGATCCCGCGTCGGGGTCCACGAGCATCATCTCAGGACCGCACGCGCTGAGCGCCACGAGGAGCAACGACGGGGCGAGTCTCGAGTGCACCATGGCCACCTCCTCGCGCGGGCGACGCAGCACCCACGTGCTGGCCGCGCGGTGCCCCACCGTATACACGACGTATATCTCCCGTCAAGCCGCGGCCTACATTTCGGCGTCCGGCTGCACCGGCCTGCGGGTGCATTGGGGTGGACGACGGTAGACGACACGTATACAGCGACTCGCAGACGGAGGGACGATGCGCCCAGCATGCGCGGCAGCCCCATCGAAGCGGCCGAAGCCGGGAGCCGAGCTGAAGGCGAGGCCCCGGCCCTCCTGCGCGAAGCGCGCAACCGCCTAACTGTCTGGAGAGGAAGGCGAGGGTGGAGGAGAGGAAGGCGCGCGCCCCTCGACCCCGAGCGCCTCCCGGCGAAGCGCCCCGAGCTCCTGCTCGAGCGAGAGCGCCCGCCGCCGCTCCGCCTCGAGCCGCCGCCGCAGAAGCTGCACGCGCTCGCTCTCGCGAGGCGGATCGATCCGCACCGAAGGATCGGTCGTGCGCTCCACCACCGTGACCGCCCGCGGCGGCGCGTCCACCACCAGCGTGCAAGCCAGCACGATCGCGCCGACCGCCAGCCCGATCACCGCGCTGCGAAGCCCGGTCGGCGCCACCACCCGGCGCCGCCCGCCGCGACCCGCGACGATCTCCGCGAGCTCATCGGCCAGCTGCCCTGCGGTCGGCCGATCGCTCGGATGCGGCGCCAGCCACCGCGCGAAATGCGGCCTCAAGAACGCGAGCTCCCGCGAGCGCGGCCCGCTCGGCGTGCTCGTCACCCGCCTCTTCAGAAAGTCGTCGATCCCCACCTCCTCGAGCTCACTCAGATCCGGCTCCTCGATCGCGTGCAGCAGCGAGAGCGCCAGCGCGAACACGTCGGCCTTCGCCGTCAGCGGGACGTCGCACGCCTCGTCGAAGATCCGCGCCGCGACCTCCGGCGGGAAGTACATGGGCGTGCCGGCCAGCGCCATCTCGCCGTTCGGCGCCGCCACCCCGAGGTCGAGCAGGATCGGCAGCACCTCCTTCTTCTCGAGCGAGCCCCCCGTCGCGAGCTCCACGAGGAAGATGTTCTCCGGCTTGACGTCCTGATGGCGGATCCCCGCCGCGTGCAGCGCCGCGAGCCCCCGCGCGAGCCGCTCGAATTGCACGAGCGCCTCGTCGAGCGGCACCGGCCCCCGCTCGAGCCGATCGAGCAGCTCCTCGCCTTGGTAGTACGGCATCACGAACCAGAGCCGATCCTCGAACCAGCCGTGGTCCTTGAAGTGCACGAGCGAGGGATGGAACGCCGACGCGATCAGGCTGAGCTCGCGGATCGCGCCCTCGCGCGCCGCCGCCGTGCGCGCCACCCGATGGAGGAGCTTCAGCGCGACCACGTGCCCGGGCACCCGCACGTCGCGCGCGCGGTACACGAACGCGAACTCGCCGCCGCCGATGCGCGACTCGATCTCGTAGCGCTCGCCGATGATCGTCCCCTGCGGCAGCGGCACCGCGACGACCTTGGTCGACGCGAGATCCTCCGGCGTCGGCGGCGCCACCGCGAACGCCTCCTTCAAGACGCTCTCGAAGTGCTTCGGGACCGCATCGCCGAGCACGTCCTCGAGCAAGAGCCGCGCGTAGCCCGCCCCCGCCTCGAGCCGCTTCTCCACCTCCTCGCGCCCCGCGCCGAGCACGTACGCGAGCTCGTCGAGGTTCAGCTCCCGCACGTAGTGGAGCTCGAGGATCTCCGCCTCGCCCTGCCCGAGCCCGAAGCGCATCTCGTCGAGCGCCCTGCCCCACCCCTCCGGCCGGCCGGGCGGCGTGGCCTCCCAGGGCACCGACGCGAGCGGAGCCTCGGCGCCCTCGCCGAAGAGCCGCTCCCACTCGACGAGGTTCTTCGCCGCGAGGAAGAGCGCCGCGCGCTTGCTCGGGCCCTTCGTGAGCTCGTCGGCCGTGCCGTGCTCGATCGTGTCGGCGATCGCCGCGAGCGCGTTCTGCGCGGCCTTGCCGCTGCGCAGGTGGATCGTGAGGTAGCCGCGCAGCGCCTCGCCGTTGTCCTTGAGGAGGCGCGCGCCCACCACGCCGGCCGCGGTCTTGTAGAGACCGGTGGCCATCACGACCTTCAGCGAGCCGAGGCCGCGCCGCGTCGCGCCGAGCATCGCCTGGAGCGGGTTCACGGCGCACCTCCGCTCGCGCGCACGAGCCGATGCACGGCCGGGTAGCGCAGCTCCACTCTCTCGGTGACCGCGCCCTCGTCCCAGTGGATCGTCCGCGTCCGCTCGATCACCGAGCCGTCCTCGCCCTCGTCGAGCACCTCGACCTCGCCGGCGGGGAGGCCGCCCGCGTGCTGCGTCTCGGTGCCGCGATGGATGCGGTGCAAGACGCGGGTGCTCCACTCGACAGCCGGCGCGCGACGCGGGCCCATCAGCGCCACGCGCAGCGAGCTGCGGTACGCGCGCACGTGGAGGCGCACGTAGAAGGGATAGGGGTTCTTGATGCGCAGGTCCTTGTTGGGCCAGCTCACCGCGGAGTCGAGGCCGGGCTCGATGTAGCTCGACTCGCGCGTGTGCGGGTGGTGCTCGAGGATCTCGAAGCCCGCGAAGAACGCCGCGGCGTGCAGCGTCGCCGCGACCTGGCAGATGCCGCCGCCGATCCCCTCGGTGCGCCGGCCGCCGCCCGTGAGCTCGACCGCCGGCGAGAAGCCGCGCGCGTAGGTGCGCTCGCCGACGATCGCGTTGAACGAGAGCTCGCCGTGCGGCTCGATCAGCGTGCCGTCGAGGTGGCGGGCCGCGAGCTCGATGTTGTTCGCGCGCCCCGAGAGCTCGCCGTTCGACGCGTAGCGGGTCTCGTGCTCCGACACGATCTGATCGAAGCGCGCCGAGCGCAGGCTGCGCCGCGTGTGCACCGGCGGCGCGAGGCGCACCACCGGCAGCGCGACGAAGACCGCGTCCTCGGCGAGCGCCTCGGAGACCGCCGCCGTCGCGCCGAGCAGGTTCAAGGTCACCCCCGGCTCGCCGCCCTCGCCCTCGCGCGCGGCGGCGACGGGCTCGACGGTCGCGAGCTCGCGCAGCCGCTCGACGAACGCGTGGGTCTCGTC